>CAZRMT010000023.1:0-20931 GCA_964601265.1 uncultured Christensenella sp. | reverse complement strand
AGGACGTGAAAAATTACTTTTCAACTCCAAACATGTACGGTAAAACTTTTGACGTTAATTACGTTAGCGAGGGAGAGATACAGTCCGATAAATTTAAGACGATAATTATTAAAGGGTCGAACGTGGATTCGTTAGGGAAGTATGATTACGGGACAAAAGCAATTATTATTTTTGCAGAATACGATGATAACGGAGAGGTAATTAATCATGGTGGAGTGTCGAGTTTTTTTCCAAAAGACAAATTAGCTTATAGTAGATTTTTAAATTTACTAACATGTTATAGAAATAAATAAAATATTATTAAAAATAAATAGTCGTATTAGCAATCATAAACATTTCAAAATCAAAGTTGTCATATTTTAAATTGGCTATTATTTTTTATAATGGTGAAGGAATATTTACTATCGGCAATCCGAATGGTTTTGGGTTGTCTTTTTTGCAAAAAAAACGACTGCGTAAAAACGCAGTCGATAAAATTTTTTAAACTATTTATTAAAAAGTTTTTTATAACTTTTGCTGAAATGAGCCACAGGTGACTTACAGGCTTCTATTACGACTTTTTCGCCCGTCAAAGGATTTATTCCGTCTCTTTCTTTCTTGTCTTTTAAATCAAATGTTGCAAAACCGGAGATGTGAATATATTCGCCTTTCATAAGACAGTCGGTAACGGTGTTTATAAAAGCCTCGAAGTTGGTTTCGGCTTCTTTAATTGTTACGCCTAATTTATCTGCAAAAGCTCTGATAAATTCGTTTTTATTCATCTATATTCCTCCATTTGGTAAAATATTATCGTTATTATAGCATAAAAAGAAAGAATAATCAATATGCTTTTTTAATTTTTTTGGGTTTTTTATCAAAAAAAACGGTTACGCTTGACAAATGCCCTTGCGTGTATTAAAATGAATAATAGGTGATGATATGCAAACAGAAAAACTTGTCGGCACTCTGAATATGAAAAACAGAATTTATCGTTACAGAATGCTTAAAAAATTACGTAAAGAAGTAGGCGAAATAGACATATCGTCGGATAAAACCTCGTTGTGTATGAGGAGTACTTATTCGTTTTCGTCCTATTCTCCGTCTATGCTTGCGTACCTTACGTACAAAAGCGGTATAGGGCTTGCCGGGATTTTAGACGTTGCAACGGTAGAGGGCGTAAAAGAATTAGTCAAGGGTTGTAAATTGTTTTCCGTTCATTCGTGCGCAGGCGTCGATTTAAAAACAAAACCGCATATTGCGGACAACGATTATTCCGTTTGCGGATTTATAGGCGTAGGACAACAAAACCTGAAAACCGTCAATAAGTTTTTAAGACCTTATAGGGACGCTTTTAAAGAACAGGTTTCTTTAACCGTTAACGAATTAAATAAAAAGATATCGGGGTTAAAAATTAAAATCAGCGTTTCTAAAGACGTGTTGCCTTTAACTAAAATCTTTTCCGGCGGGACGGTTACTAATAGGCACGTGTGGCTTGCTTGCTCCAAAAAGTTCGTGTCCGTTTTCGGTAAAACAAAAGTTTTGGAAAAATTGCAAGACTTCGGGTTAGAGTTCTCCGAACACGAAAAAGAGTTATTGTCCGATTACGACAACAATTTTTACGAGTTCGATTTAGCCAGAATCATAAAAGAAAAATTCAAGTTGACTTCAAAAATAAAATCCTATTATAAAGAAATAGTGGATTTTGCAAAAAACGTCAATGCGTTGAGTTTTTACGAGTTGAGAGGTTCGGTGCAGGGTAGAGAAGAAGAGATTGTATCTCGCATAAAAGAGTGTTCTTATGACGCTATAGCTTTTAATCCTAGGAAAATATCCTCGGAGGAATGTGAAAAACTCGTGTCGCTTTGCGAAGAGAACTCTTTAATAGCTCTATCGCTTGAAATAATAGATTTTCCGAGAAAGAAATTCGATACGGCTTTAAGCGGAGAGTTGTCCGAGAAACTCAATAAAAACGCTTGGGCGGTAGCGGGACATCAGCTTTCCGTCGAACGGGGCGGACGAGGAATTTTCGAGTTTGACGACGTTGAATTCGATAAAAAAATAGAAATTTTATCGGGTGTAGCGCATCCGAAATATTATGAAAATAAAAGTAAAGGAGAATAATTATGAAAGAGTATAAATACGTATCGTTGCCGAGCGTGATAGTTGTTAAAAAGGTTACCGATAACAACGTTATCGAAAACTATTTCGATGTAATAAAAGAAGAGTCGGTAGACGGTTGGGAATTCGTCGGCGTTGCGCCCGTAACTGTACTAGCCAAAAAGGGAGCGGGAGATAAAGAAAACGCATTTAACACGTTTATTTTTGCAAGAGAAAAAGACTAATGATATGCCCGTGTAATTCACGGGTATATTTTTGCTTTAAACTAGGCGATAAGTGTTAAGTTTCTTGCAAAAAATGAGAATTGTTATTCGATTATTTATGTTATAATGTTTGTAAGGTGATAACTATGAAAAATGTAGACGTAAAATTAACTCTAGAAGAAAAACTTTTGCTTTTAACGGGTAAAGACTGTTGGGCTACTTTGGATTTCGACGGAAAAATCGACAAAATGGTCGTGTCCGACGGACCTAACGGGTTAAGAAAAATGGAACCCGACGAAAAAGGCGAACTTCAAACGGTGAAATCCACCGCTTACCCGAGCGTTCACGTGGTATCGAATACTTGGAATAAAGAGCTTGCCTACGAAGTGGGTTCGGCAATAGCCGACGACTGTATCGACCACGACGTAGACGTGATTTTAGCTCCGGGCGTAAATATTAAAAGGCAAGTGCTAAACGGAAGGAATTTCGAGTATTTTTCGGAAGACCCTTTTCTTGCCGGAACTATGGCTAAAGAATATATAGACGGGGTTCAGCATAAAGGAATAGGTACTTCGTTAAAGCATTTTTGCGCAAACAACTTCGAGCAGGACAGAATAGTTACTTCCAGCGAAGTAGACGAGAGGACGCTTAACGAGATATATTACAAACCTTTTGAAATCGCTTTAAAGGCTAAACCTACCACCGTTATGTGTTCGTACAACCGTTTAAACGGGGAGTACGTTTCCGAACACGAAAAACTTATGAAAGAGGTTTTGCGTAAAAAACTCGGGTTCGACGGACTTATCGTTTCCGATTGGGACGCAGTACATAACAGAGTAAAATCTTTAAAGGCGACCATAGATTTGGAAATGCCTTTCAGAAACGCAAGCTACGGAGAGCTTAAAGAGGCTTACGAAAAAGGCGAAATTACTTTGGAGCAGATAGATTATTCGGTAAACAACATCTTAAAACTTTTGGACAGATTGCAAGAAATGAAAGCTTTAAGAAAGGTTACTTCGGATAAAAAAGGACGCCACTTAACGGCTAAAAAGACTTCGGACGAGGGCGAAGTGTTGCTTAAAAACCAAGACGGAATTCTTCCGCTTAAACCAAACGCCAAAATAGCGTTGTTTTCTATGCGTGCGGACAGAATACCTACCACCGCAGACGGAAGCGCAAGGGTTCAGTCCGATTATCCTTTCGCAAGCTTTGGCGACGAGCTTAAAAAGGCTATGCCAAAAGCGGAGATTATAGATATGGAAGGCTCTACTTTATGGAGAGGACAGGCAGAAGTGTTTCATGTTGCGGAAAAACTTCCCATAGCCTACGATAGCGACGTTGCGATAGTTTTAGCCGGTAACGACTATATTACCGAGGGCGAAGGTTTTGACAGACAATCTATGCGTTTACAGCCGAGAATGGAGCATTTGATAAAGAGCGTGGCTTCCGCCAACGAAAACACCGTCGTAGTGCTTTCTAGCGGTTCCGCCGTAGACGTTTCCGCTTGGAAGGACGACGTAAAAGCGATTTTATATACGGGTTTTGCGGGTGAAAGTCAAGTTGAAAGCGCATGCGATATTTTGGCGGGAAAAGTTTGCCCATCGGGTAAACTAACCGAAACTTTTGCTAAAAAATTAGAAGATTATCCTACTTCGACAAGGCTCGGCAACGATTTTGTAAACGTTTATAAAGAGGGAATTTTCGTAGGATACAGATATTTCGACACCTTTAAAAAAGAAGTTGAATATCCTTTCGGACACGGATTATCCTACGCCGAATTCGAGTATTCCGATTTATCCGTTGAAAAGACGGGCGACTTTACGGTTGAAGTTTCGTATAATATTAAAAACGTGTCTAAAATAGACGCAAAAGAGATTTCCCAAGTTTACGTAAAAGACGTGTTCTCCTACGTTATTCGTCCCGAAAAGGAATTAAAAGGGTTTAGCAAGGATTTAATTAAGGCGGGAGAGACAAAGCGAGTTACGATAACGCTCGATAAAAGCGCGTTTAGTTATTATAGCGTTGCAAAAGATTGTTGGACTGCCGATGACGGAGATTTCGTAATTTTCGTAGGTGCGTCTTGTCAGGATATTAAATTATCGAAAAAAATTAAGTTATAAGTCGTTTAAACGATATTTTACCCCGAAAACATTGTGCTTTCGGGGTGATTTTTTTAAAAAACAAAATTTTTTGTTTTAAATTATTATAAAAAAAATTAAAAATATTGACTTGTTTGTATAAATATGATAAAATCGGTAGTATAATTATTTCACGGAGAAAGGCATATGGAAAGATGTAAACATTGCGGAGAAGTCATCGACCTTGTAGACTTAATATATTGTCCCGCTTGCGGAAATCGCTTAACGGACGACGTCGAGGTCGTTGAGCCGGTAGAGAAAAAGAAAAAGGAAAAAGACAAAAAGAAGAAAGCTGAAATTGTCGTTCCCGTTAAAAACACGAAGTTGGAAGAAAAGGTTGCCGATACTAATTCTAAGGAAAGCGCTGTTTCTAAAGACGAAAAAACGGTTAAAACCGAAAAAACGAGTAAGGTTGAAAAAACAAAAACGTCCGATTGTTTGTACGTTAAAAGCGGTGTAAGAAAAAGTTATATCGTGTTCGGAATATTTGCTCTTTTAATCGGCGCAATATTCGTCGTTGCTTCGGGTTATTGGGGAGCTTCGTCTTTATTGTTCGGTGAAGATTTCTTTATAACCACTACGAAATGGTCGGATAAGTTTACGGGTAGTATTTTTGAGAGTATCGAGATTAACGAGTCGACTTTAAGAACGTTGTTGTTCAGTTCTTTAAACGTAACTTTACTTAGTATAATTCTTTTAATAACTTTCTTTTCGTTATTTTCAAGAAGAACTACCGCAGGACACGTGTTCATTAAAATTTCGGTATTCCTTTCGATATTGTTTATTGCGTTCTATTATACCGTTATGACCTCGGTAAGTATGCTTGCCTTGTTATTAGAAGAACCCGACATAAGCTCGGAAGCTTTAACGGAATTCATCGACAAGGTTTTGGAATTAAGCGAGCATTTAGACAAGGTGTGTTACGTAAGTATGATAGGCGGAGGCGTAGCGTTCGTTATCGGAGTGATATTAACTATTTGTAAATTCTCCGAGCCTTATAACACGACTTGCTATCAATTTTTCAGAAGTCTTTATTTCCTAGCTATAAGCGTTTTCTATTTCTTGGTTGTAATAAAGGGAAATACGAACGTTACTATCAATAAAGTTGCCGGATTCCTTATTTATTCGTTGCCGTACTATTTGGTAGTCGTATCTATATTTATGTTTGCAAGCGCAAAGATGAAAAAGAGAAAAATCGCATAAGCGACTGATTGAAAAGAAAATTTAATTAAAATAACACGCTAGACATTTTGTTTAGCGTGTTTTAATTTTAAAAAGCCGTTCGAAAGAACGGCTTGTCGTGTTTTGATGAAATTTTAAAATTCAAAATCCAAAGCTATGGAAGAAACGGCGTAGGCGTGCATATACGTTTTTACTACCGAACAGTGATATTCGTCGTTTTGGTATTCTTCGAGAGTTTGCCTGTTTTCTACGTCTACCGCTAAATACAAGTCGTACGAGCGGGCAGAGTGAAGAAAATCTTCTCCTACCACAATATTTTTTACGGTGGGAACGTTATCTTTCATAGAAAGTAATAATTCTTTTGCTTTTTCGATTTTCTCTTTGTCGTCGAATTTAAACATTACGATATGTCTTACCATAATTTCTCCTTTTTACCAATCTTGTCTGTCCGATATTTTAATATCGTCGTAAAACTCAAAATACTTGTCTTTAAAACGTTTTTGTTCGAGTTGTTTTTTCTTTTTCTTTTCAAGTTCTTCTTTTTGCTTGTTTTTATCTTTTTCGTTCTCTTTTTCCATAATTAAAATTATAGCGTAAAAAAATATTTTGTCAACCGTTCTAAACTCAATAGCTTGTAAATATATATTATTGTAACAAAAAAACGGTGAGGTGAATACAATGAGCGACAGCATAGAATACGCTAAAATGTCGGAAATACCCGTTTCTTCTTGCGAAATTACGGTAAAGCCGTCAAAAAAGAAAAAGGATATTAAAAATAAGGTAATAGATAAGGTTAACGAACAGCTGGACGAAATGGTCGAAGTTAAACCTAAACGCAAAAAATTTTCTTTATTTTCCTTTTTGAAAAAGATAAAAAAGAAAAAAGAGAATAAAATTAAAACGGAAAACGTTTCGCAAGAAAGAAAGGGGCGGTTCGATATAGTTACCGCACAACTTATAACGATTTTTGCACTTGTAGTGGCAATTTTGCTTACCAATATTTTTTGGGAAGACAGTGCAATGAACAATATGTTTAAACACGTTTTTAACAAAGAAAAAAACGTAACGCTAAACTACAACGAGTTCGACGCGGTTGCTCCTACCGTGGATAGAGCGGTCAGTCTTGACAACGGAATTATGAGCGTGTCTGGTAAAGGTTCTATATATTCTCCCGTTGCGGGCGAAGTTACTTGCGTTGAAGAAAAGGACGGCAAATGGGAAATAACCGTAGCGCACACCGACGAGTTTAAAAGCGTAATTTCGGGGTTGGACTGTTGTTTTTACGATAAGGGTTATAAAATATATTCTACTACGCCGATAGGATATTCCGAGGGTAATGCGGTTACGGTAGAAATGTTTAATAACGGCAACTTAATTACCGATTATTCTATTTCCGACGGCGTTATCGTATGGGGATAAAATGGAAGATTTCCGTTCATCCGTTATTTATATTGTTTGGAATTTACTTTGTCCTAGTCGGCAAAGTATTTTCTTTTTTAACGGTTACGTTATGCGCTTTATTGCACGAGTTCGGGCATTACGTTAAAGCCCAAAAACTAGGCTATATGCTCGTTAAAATCCAACTAATGCCGTACGGTGCGGTGATATGCGGAGATATTTCGGGAATAAAATTTAAAGACGAAATAGCCGTCGCTATTGCGGGACCTCTAATAAATTTATGCTTGGGTATTTTATGCGTCGCCTTGTGGTGGCTTTTCCCCGATACGTACGCTTTTACCGAAGAAATAGCCACGGCTAATTTTTCGTTGTTTTTCGTAAATCTAATACCCGCTTATCCGTTGGACGGCGGTAGAATTTTGCTTAACGGACTGTCTTGCTTAATTAAGCGAAAAAAAGCCGTCGTTGTATGTAAAACGTTATCTGTAGTAATTTCAATCGGTTTTATAGTTTTATACATAGTTTCGGCTATGAGAGGGGAAAGCAATTTATCTATTCTCTTTTTTGCTTTTTTTATAGTGGCGGGGGCGTTTTCTTTTAAAAAGGACAATAACTACGTCAAGTTTTATTCACGCTTTAAAAAGGAGCAGATAGAAAAAGGCGCGGAGATTAGAATAATTGCGGTAAGCGAAAAAACCACCGTGAAACAATTACTTAAAAAAATCGACGGAGAATATTTATACGAAGTAAGGGTGCTTAATGGCGGAGGAAGAACAATAAAGCGTTTTTCTCCCGAACGAGTGCTTGAAATTGTTTCGGAGGAAAGTATATATACCAAACTTGTTAAATTATAGCGTAAAAAAAGTTGCTCACCGAAAAAGTAAGCAACTTTTGTTTTTTAATGTTTTCTTTTGCCTAGCGTGAGTTTAGGGATTTCAGCAGACACTTTTGTGTTTTCGGGAATGGACTCCGTGATAAATGCGTTACCGCCTATTATGGAGTTTGCTCCGATTATCGTGTCTCCGCCTAAAATCGAAACGCCCGAATAAATGGTTACGTTATCGCAAATGGTGGGGTGTCTTTTTTTGCCGAGGGTGGCTTCTCTGTTTCTTATGGAGAGAGCGCCAAGCGTTACGCCTTGATAAATTTTTACGTTATCGCCTATAACCGTCGTTTCGCCTATAACGATTCCCGTGCCGTGGTCGATAAAGAAAAATCTTCCTATCGTTGCACCGGGGTGAATGTCTATTCCCGTTACGCTGTGGGCGTGTTCGGTTAGTATTCTCGGAATTACGGGAATTTTTTTCTCAAAGAGAAAATGCGCTATACGATACACGGAAATGGCGTAAATGCCGGGGTAGCAGAAAATTATCTGGTCTACGTTTTCCGCGGCGGGGTCGCCGTTTAAAGTTGCGGTTATATCGTCTACGAGCATTTTTTTAAGTTCGGGTAAAAATTCGATAAATTCGTCGCAAAAATTTTCAGCTTTCGTGCAACTGCAATTTTTTTCGTCCGAACAGCCGAACGCAAGGCAAACTTGCTTCATAAGTTCGTCCCTTAACGCAATTAACCTTAATTTTACCGTTTCTTTTGCGTTTTCCGCAGTTAACTTTTGTTTGCCGAAATGGTGAGGAAACAGTAGAACCTGAATATCTTCTACGAGCTTTATTAAAGCCGTTTTATCGGGGATAACTTTTCCGTCGTCTGGGGCGTAAGTGTTTATTAAATTTTCGCATATGGTATCTAAATTCGACATTTTGCACCTTAACTTTTTGTATTATATGAATTTTACACCACTAAAGTTTTATTGTCAAGAAATACGAGCTTTATTTATTAAAGCCGTATTCGGTTTTTGGCGTAATTTGGAATAGTGGCGTTTTTGATTGCTTTTTTTTAGAGAATATGCTATTTTTTATGGGGTAAAGGAGAGAAGATAAAAATGACAAGTAAAAAAATTACTAATATAGCGCTACTTACGGCGGTGGTGGTGTTGTTACAATCTTTATCGTCTTTGGGGCTTTTAAAAATAGGTCAATTTTCTTTGGCGTTAAGCTTTATACCCGTAATGATAGGCGTAATATGTTTCGGGTTTTGGACGGGACTTTTTTTAGGATTTATATTTTCAACCGTGGTTTTAATTTTCGGCTTAACTTCGCTAGACGGCGGTTTTACCTTTTTATTGTTTCAATATAAACCCGTTCTTACCGTGTTTTTAATTTATTTAAAAGGGTGTCTTGCTCCCGTGGCGTCTTATCTCGTTTATAAGGGGATATCGAATAAAAGCGAAAAGTGGGGAACGTATGTTGCTTGTCCCGTTTGTCCTATGGTAAATACGGGTATTTTTTGCGTAATGATGCTTTGTTGTTACCGTGGTTTTTTGGTTAACCTTTTCGGTGGCGAAAATGCCGTGAAAATCGTATTTATCACCCTTGCGGGCTGGAATTTTGTTATAGAATTCGCTATAAATTTAGTAATAGCTCCTGCGGTTTACAGATTAAAAATTTTATACGATAAATTATTCGGACATAGCGCGTCGAGTAATAATCAAGTAGAATAATATTTAAGGAAACGTTTTTGCGTTTCCTTTTTTTAAATTATCAACCGATAAAAAATAGTTGACTAAAAGGGTAAAAAAGGTATATTCTATTAGTGTGAAAAGTCGGCGTAAACAAGCCGAAAACTTTTCGACGAAAATTTCAAAAGAGGTATTGTTATGAAAAGTAAAAGGATTTTAACCGTACAAGATTTATCGTGTGTGGGACAGTGTTCGCTCACCGTTGCATTGCCCGTGCTTTCTGCCTTGGGTATCGAAACGGCGGTTTTGCCTACTTCTATACTTTCAAACCACACTATGTTCAGCGGATTTACTAAATTCGATTTAGACGACGAAATAGACAAAATTATCGCTATGTGGGATAAACAAAAGTTCACTTTCGACGCTCTTTACACGGGTTACATCGGCAACACGAATTTAGTCAATAAAATTAACGGCATAAAAAACTCTTTAACCGACGGTAAAATTTACGTGGACCCCGCAATGGCAGACCACGGAAAGCTTTACCCCGGCTTCGATGAAGAATACGTTAAAGCAATGGCGGAACTTTGTTACGGGGCTAGCGTTATACTCCCCAACGTGAGCGAAGCTTGTTTGCTTTTAGATATAGATTACAAATCGTTTAACGGAGAAGAAATTCAAGTTCTTGCCAAACGCCTTGCGGAGAAATTCAATGCGTCCGTGGTGTTAAAGGGCGTTGAGGAAAAGGGGCAAACGGGCGTTTGCGTATACGACAAGGAAAGCGGAAACATAGAACTTTATGTACACGAAAAAATTTCCACTTCCTATCACGGAACGGGCGATATTTACGCCTCTTGTTTTGTAGGTCTTGTCGAAAGAGGATATTCTTTCTACGAATCGGCTAAAATTTCGGCTGATTTCGTGGTGGGGTGCATAACCTCGACGCTAGAGGATAAAGAGCATTTTTACGGTGTTCATTTCGAGTCGGAACTTACTCGTCTTCTTAAACGAATAGAAACTGACAAAGGATAAAAGAATTTATGAAAATCGTAGAAGCAATTATTTTACTGTTAAGCGGACTGGGAGTGTTTTTGGTCGGCGTTAAGCTTTTAAGCGAAAATATGGAAAAGCTTGCAACCAAAGGCATAAAGAAAATGTTTAACAAAATTTCCGGCAACAGAATTTTAGGCGTCGGGATAGGAGCCGTTTCAACGGCGATAATCGCAAGTTCTTCCGCAACCACAATTATGGTCGTGGGACTCGTTAATGCGGGCGTGGTCGATTTAATTCAAGCAGCCACCGTTATTTTCGGGGCGAATATAGGTACGACCATTACCTCTATCATAACGGCGTTCGGCGGTTCCGATTTAGGAAAATTTTTCTCGCTTTTTGCGTGCGTCGGTATTTTTATGTCGATATTTTCCAAAAAGGAAAAAGTTAAGCAAATAGGAATGTTTTTTGCGGGGCTGGGATGCTTATTCGTGGGACTTAGCGTAATGAAAAGTTCTATGTCGGAGTTTGCAAAGTCCGATTTCGTTGTAAATATGCTTCACAATTTTAAAAATCCGTTACTATTATTCCTTTTCGGAATAGTGGCTACCGTGATAGTTCAGTCGAGTACCGTAATAATGGGCGTACTTATCGCTATGACGCTAGAGGGTATTACGATAGGGGGTGGCGGTAACGCAATATACTATATAGTTTTAGGAACCAACATAGGAACGTGCGTTTATACCATTATTTCGTCTATCGGAACTTCGACCAACGCAAAAAGGGCGGCTTTTATTCACCTATTGTTTAACTTTTTAGGTTCGATAATTTTCTTTATAGTGTTGCTTTGTTGGAAGAACTTTCAAGACGGGTTATGGAGTAAGCTTGGAAAACCTGAAATGCAACTTGCGTTATTCCATTTGGCGTTTAATGCGGGATGTACTTTGATTTTCTTGCCGTTTACGAAACAAATAGTAAAGATTTCCGAATGGGTAATTAAAGACAAAAAAGAAAAGGACGAAGACGACGCGCACAGCGTATTTTTGGATAAACGACTGCTTACTTCTCCCGCAATAGCGATAGACAACGCAAGAAAAGAGGCGATGAGAATGTTGGATATGTCTATGGGGTCGCTAAAAAGGGCGTTAGGGTTTTTTATCGCCAAGGACGATAGCGAGTGCGAGGACGTGTTTAAGTATAACGAGGGAATAAACTACGCTAGCAGAAAGCTCACGAAATACCTTATAAACATATCTTCTTGCGATACTTCCAAAGAGGACGAAAAATTAGTAACCAACCTTCACTCTGCGAATTCCGATATAACGAGAATAAGCGATTTAGCCGAAAACGTGTTAAAGTACACGAGAAGAGAAGTAAGGGAAGATTTGGTGTTTTCTTCGCAAGTTAAAGAGGAGTTGAATTCTATGTTCGATAAGCTCGAACTTATGAAAGAGGGCATAAAAGAGCTTGTTTTAAACGTAGATTTAAAAGATAAAAAGAAGAAAATTAAAGAAATCGACGAACTGGAAGACGTTGTCGATAATTTAAGAAAAACTTTAATTAACAGCCATATGGACAGACTTAACAACGGCGAATGTCAAGCCGAAAGCAACAGCGTGTTCATAAATCTCGTTTCTAATTTGGAAAGGGTAGGCGACCACTTATCCTATATAACACATTCTTTGGCGTAAAATAATTAAACGCATTGCAAGCCGATGCGTTTTTTTAATTCACGTATTGACAAAAGCATGGTTTTAGACTTATAATGGATATACAAATAAACGAATAGAGGAAAAGAAGATGTTTTGTAAAAATTGCGGAAAAGAAATAGAAGATAATTCTAATTTTTGTATTTACTGTGGGGCGGATTTAACGGAAAAACCGTCTTACGACCAACAATGGCAACAAAATCAACAACCCCGACAAGAACAATCGTGGCAACAGAGCCAACAAGAACGGCAGTGGCAACCAAAAAGCAGTTCCAAAATAAACGTGCTGGGAATAGTCGGTTTTATAGTTTCATTATTAAGTTTATGGCTAGGAGTATATTTTTGTATTGCGTGTATAGTAGGAGTTGTTTTGAGCGCCATAGGCGTAGCGAAAAGTAAAGAATTCAGCTCTTGTAACGGGCTTGCAATCGCAGGGCTTGTAATAGGAATAATAGCGCTCGTGTTTTGGGGAATAGTTTGGATGTCCGTAGGTTTAATATGGAATGACATAGCTTATTAATAAGATTCCGTCCCGAAAGCTTTTTTGCTTTCGGGACGGTTTTTTTTATCTTGAATTTTGAGGGTTGTTTTTTATTTCGGTTAACGTAAAATCGGTGTATTTTTTAAACATTCTCGAAACGTAGTTGGGGTCGGTAATTCCGCAAGAAGCGCAAGCTTCGGCTAGGGTGGACGATTCGTTGCAAACTAAATTTTTTATAATTTCCAACCTTAAATTGTTTTTGTATTTTATAATGGTCGTTCCCGTAATTTTACGGAAGATATTGCTTAAATATCCCGAACTTATCATAAGATGGTCGGCTATATCCGAAACGGTAAAATTTTCGTGTATATGGCTTAAAATGTATTTTTCCGCCTCACGAACGTATTTTATGGTTAAAGAATTACCTTTGTTTTCGCTTGCGGAATTCAAATAGTCGTGTTCTTGATATAAAGCGAACAACTGTAAAATAAAAGACGATAACTCCAGCGGACTCTTGTTCGGTTTTAAAACCGTTTGCACGCATTTTTTTATTATTTCCGACGCTTGTAGCACGAATTCGTTGTTTGTAGTAGTTTTGTCTAGACGAAAAAACCTATTATCTAGGGGTAAGAGAGCCTTTTCGTAATTGAGTTCGAATGCGACCGTGTAATGAGTGTGAAGCCCGTTTGAATAAAACCTTAAAGGCGTATCGTATAGGTTTATAAAACAAGAGCGTTCGGGTACGACGATTTTATCGCCGTTTGGGTAACAAACGGTGGTAATCCCCCTTTCAAAATAGGTTATTTCTATAAAATTTTCTTTTTCTCCCAAAGAAATATCGTAGTTTTCCGTCGTGTACACGTGGGAAAAAACTACTTTAGGTATTCCGAGTGGAGATAGATAAAAAAATTCGTTTTGCCTTTCCATAATACGAGTTTACCATAAAATATTAGTTTTGTCTAGAAAAAAGTGTGGATTGTGTATTTATTATAATAAGGTTTAGGTGTATAATGAAGTAATCAAAATAGGAGGCTAAAAATGTTTAAGAAAAAATTTTTATGCTTGTTAAGTCTTATTCTTGCATTTAGTTGCTTTTGCGGGTGTAGCGACGTACCCACGGAAGAAACCGTAATACAGGGAGGAGGCAAGTACACTGTAACAGAAGGAGAGAGTATGGAAACATCTACTGCAACAAAAAGCGAATTCGATAATTTGTTTAAAGATTTAACCTCTATACCCGTGTCGTTTACTTATAACGATGTTCATTACAACGGGTTCGGAGGGTTTAAATTCGTAAAAGAAACGGTAAAGGAAGAGGACGATAAACTTTCACGGGTGATAGAACTTAAACATCCCGATAACGTTCTTTACGTTACGCTTGAAACGGCTTTTTACAACGATTACGACGCTTACGAGTGGACTGTATACTTTGAAAATAAAAGCACAAGTAAAAACAGTTCCGTTTTAACGGACTTGTTGGCAACGGATATGACCGTTGACGGCGCTAACCCCGTTTTAAAAGGTAACGTGGGCGACTACGGCGGATACTATGCGCCGTTTTCGTATGACTTAAGCAAAACGACCGCTTCGTTTACTGCCGATACGGGACGTTCTGCCGAGCAATATATGCCCTTTTTCAACCTTGAAACTGACGAAGGCGGGTATATGATAGCCGTCGGTTGGAGCGGTACTTGGAGCGCTAAGTTTGAAAAAGTGGGAAGTCAAACGAGAATTTCGACGACGGGAACGGTAGGACTTAAAACCTATTTAAAACCGGGTGAAAAAGTCAGAACTCCACTTATGGCGTTCGTACGCTACTATGAGAGAAACGAAGATACCGCAACGAACAAATGGCGTAAATGGATGATAAACTGCAATCTTCCTTATGAAGATTCTTCCACAAAAACGATAATTCAACCCGCTTCTATAGTGGGCTTTGTAAGCGATACCGAATACGGTTGGTATCGTGGCGGTAGCGGTGACGAAAACTCCAACACTTGGCGTAAAACGTACGAGGCGTTACGTTCTCACAACTTAAAATTCGATTATCACTGGTTCGACGCAGGGTGGTATACTTCCCCCACGGGCGGAACTTTGGAGGGAAACAACTGGTACCCGACGGGAACTTGGACGGTGGACAAGGTTAAGTGGCCTACGGGAACGCTTGCAGAGTATAACACCACCGTTAAAAAAGATTTAGCGACCAAAGGAACGGTTATGTGGTTTGAAACGGAGCGTTACCACGGCGGACTTTCCGACGTACAGAACCTTTACGGAGCAAACCCCGACTGGTATTATCCCGAATCCAACCAAAACTATTTATTGTGGCTTGGAAACAGCGACGCGGTAAATTGGGCGTTTAACAAAATAACTACCGCTATGACGGAAGCGGGAGCGGATATTTATAGAGAGGATCACAACTTCTCGCCCTCGTCGGCATTTTTAGCGGGAGACGTATTGCAAGGCGAAAACAGAAACGGTATTACCGAAAACTTGCATTTCCAAGGAAAATACGCGCTTTGGGAAAGAATTATAGATTGGCAAGAAAAAACGGGACGTCCTTCGTTTATCGAAATGCAGTCTTCGGGCGGAAACCGTCAAGACTTGGCGTTGTTCCGTTATTCGGTATCTTTCTTTAGAAGCGACAGCGATATTACGCTTAACCCCGTTGCGGCTGTATCTAAAGTAAACGCATTAAATAAATGGGTGCCTTACGGCGGAGTAATTTTCGGACAGCTTTCGGCTCACTCCGATACCAATCCTCGTAATAAATATCAATGGCGTTCGACTTATTCTTCTACGCTTTGCGTATCGCTCCAATATCAAAACTTAACGCAAGAAACGTGGGATTTGATAACTTGGGGAATGGAAGAATTCGACAAGTATAAAACTTACACTTATTACGACTTTTACGAATTAACGCCTTGGAAATCGTTGTACGACGAAAGCCAATGGGTATCTCGTATGTATTTTGACGAAGAAACGGATAAGGGCGTACTCGAAACGTTTAACTTTAAGTATACGGGAACGACCGAAAAGGTTATTCAGTTAAAGGGTGTAAATCCCGACCATTATTACGTTTTAACCGACCCCGATAACGCTAACGGAAGCGCAAAGGTAAAGGGTAGCGAACTTATCGCAGGATATAAAATTACCCTTGCCAACGAAAGCTCCTCGCTTATCTGGATTGACCCCGTTAAAGCATAAAAGCTAGGAGGATAGATATGAAAAAAATTCTTATTTGTATACTTACCTTGATAGCAGTCGTGTGTGCGTTTATCGGTTGCGGTAAGGCGAATTCGGGAAAACCGAGTTCCTCGTCAAGCTCTATTTCGTCTTCCGATAAAGACGGCAGTTCGTCTAGTTCTTCCGTAGAGGATAGTTCGTCTACTTCTTCCGAAGAGAAAGACAGCTCTTCTTCCGAAGAGAAAGATAATTCTTCTAGCGAACAAGACAGTTCGTCTAGCTCGGCTGAACAAGACAGTTCTAGTTCTTCTTCGAGCGGAGGAACGGAACAACCTGTCGAAAATAAACCGATAGAAATTCAAGGAACGCAGAAAAATTTCACTTTGGATTTATATAAATACGATAGCGTTACTTTAAATCCGTTGGACTATATAGACGCTAACGGAGTTGAGGGATTGACTTATACGTTGACTTTAAGCAATTCTTCCGCTGTAAATTTGGTTCAAGACGGCAATAATTACACGCTTTCGCCTAAAACGGTAAGCGAGCAAACGATTAGCATAAAAGCTATCAAAAACGAAAAAACGCTTTTAGAGGTTACTCTTAATTTAAGCGTTGTGGATACTGCGCCTTCCGCTCCCGTAATAAGCAAAACTTCTTATTCGTACGACAGGAACGCAGGCGGAGCTTTCGAGCTTCCCGTAAAACTTAACGGTGGAGAGTGTTCCATTATTCGTGTTGACGGAAAAGAAATAGATACTTCGCTTTGGAGTTATAACGCCACGACGAAATGCGTCGAGATAAGCGAAAAATATATTTTATCTTTGGATAAAGGCGATTTCAGCGTAAAACTTATCACTACGGGCGGTAACGCAAACTTTAACTTGACGATATTTAACAGCGTTATAACCAAGTTTGACAGCGTTACAAAAAAAGACGCAGTCGTCGGTAAAAGCGCTTCAGTGTCGTTTACGGTTAAGTACGGAGTAACTTCGGTTACTAAACTTACTTACGGCGACTACGAACTTAAAAAAGATAAAGATTATATAGTCGAGTCCAACGCAATAACCGTTTTGTCCGACTTCTTTAAAAAGACGGTCGTTGCCGATACAAGAACGTATAGACTGTTTTTAAGCAATAACGACTCTTATATATTCTCTATAAACGTTACCAATTCGTTATTTTATAGCGATTACGACGTAACGACTATACACGATACGTTGCAGTCCGATATAGGACACAATTCCTTGTATCAAGACAGCACGAGAGTGTCTATCGTAGACGCACCCGCAAACAGCGGTCTTAGCGGAAAGGTGTTAAAATATACGCCTTATCAACAAGAGGGCAATTTAGGCGTTTACGGAATTTATACTTTGCAACAAGCCACGGGTTCGGCTACTTGGTATAAAATTGCTTTGACGCACGGCAAGTATTACAGAGTAAGCTTCGATTACGTGACGGAAGGCACTACTGCAGGCGAAGATTTCCGCTTTAAAAGTTGGAACAACGGAATAGTTGCCTCCCCCTTAGAAACGGGCAAAGCGGGACAAAAACAAACCTTTGATTTTACTTTCCAATGGGATTCCGCTCAAACGGGAATATTCTTATACGGTAGATTCGTAAACGGCGGAAGCATTTATATCGACAACTTCACCGTTGTGGAAATAGGCGACAGTATTCAAAGTTCTATGCTTTCCGAAAGAGCAAAAACCTTTAATGCGGGAGCAACGAGCGTTAAACTTGCAGGAAACTTCACGGGCGGAGCGACTATAAAGAGCGTTACGAGAACGGGAAGTATGACGGTTGACACCGTAAACGGAACCAAACAAGCTATATCGACTAATTACTTCGAACTCGCAAGCGACGGGCTTGTTATTAAACAAGGTTTACTTGACCAAGTTTACGGAACGTGTTCTTACGAAATTACCTATTCTAACGGAGAAGCCGATATTATTACGCTTACTTCCAATCAGGTTTACTACTGTAACTTCGACGAAACGAATTCTTGGCACTCTTCCTTAGCGGAAGACCCCGGCACGATAGAAATCGTAAGCAGTGTTGACGGAATGAGCGGTAAAGCGTTAAAGCTTGAAACTAAAAACTGGAACACGCACGACCCCTCTACTTGGTATACTAGAATATTCTGTTTCCAAAAGGCGGGACAAGGAATAGTTGGTTGGAACGAGATAAGCATAGCAAACGATAAATATTACACGTTATCGTTTAAGGTTAAAGTCGTTATGAACGGCGCTAAGCACGCAAACCTCGGATATTACTACACCATAACCGCAGGAAACGGCGGAGAAACCAAACTTCCCGTTGATTACACCGACGGACAAGTAAAAACCGTAACTATCAGCTTTAAGGGTAGCGATTTCATTGCTCTTGCAATAGGACTTGACCCGAGAGATAACGATTTAGTCAGTATGCTTTATATCGACGACGTTAGCATAAAAGAAGTCGATAATACTGAAAGAAGTTCTTTAACCGAGACTTCTAAATCCTTTAAAAAGGGAACGGCAAGCGTTAAACTTGCGGGAAGCTTTAACGGCGTAACCGTAACAAGCGCAACGAGAACGGGTGGTATGACTGTTGATACCATAAACGGAGCGCAAGCGATTTCCGCTAGCTATTTCGAGGTTTCCGCCGACGGCTTAACCGTTAAAAAAGGCTTACTTGACCAAGTGTACGGAACGTGTTCTTATACCGTTACCTATTCTAACGGACAAAGCGATACCTTTACTTTAACTTCCGACCAAGTATATTACTGTAACTTTGACGAAACTAATTCTTGGCATTCGTCGTTGTCGGAAAACACAAACGCTTTTGAAATTGTAAACGGCGTTAGCGGTTTTAACGGAAACGTATTAAAATATTTTGCGGGTGAAAACGGAGCAAATAGCAACTGGTTTACAAGGGTGTTCTGCTTCCAAAAAACGGGAACTTCTTACGGCTGGAACGAGTGGACTTTAGACGAAAATAAAGTGTACGAGATATACTTCACCGTAAAAGTGGAAATGAACGGCGCGTCGCATAGTAATTTCGGTTACTATTACACCAAAGGACCCGACGGAGAAACAAGACTTCCCGTTGACTATACCGACGGAACGGTAAAACGCGTCAGCATAGTTATTAAGGGCAGTAACTTAACTTATTTCGCAATAGGACTCGACCCGAGAGAAAACGATACCGCAAGCTATATTTATATAGACGATTTCGGCGTTAGAGAAGTGGGCGATGAACAAGTTGCAATTCTCACCGAAAGAGCAAAATCGTTTACCGACGGAGCTTCATCGATTACTCTCGGAGGAGTATTTAACGGAGTAACCGTAACAAGCGCAACGAGAACGGGGACTATGTCTGTCGACACCATCAACGGAACGCAAGCTATTTCGGCAAGTTATTTCTTACCGGGCGGTGACGGCTTGATTATAAGTAAAGGTTTACTCGACCAAGTGTACGGAACCTGTACGTATACGGTAACCTTCTCTAACGGTACGGTTGAAACGTTTACGCTAACCTCTAATAAGGTTTATTACTGTAACTTCGACGAAACGAATTCTTGGCATTCGTCGTTGTCTGAAAATCCGAGTGCGTTTGAAGTTGTAAACGGCGTTGACGGATTTAACGGAAACGTATTAAAGTATTTTGCGGGTGAAAACGGAGCAAACAGTAACTGGTTTACAAGGGTGTTCTGCTTCCAAAAAGCGGGAACTTCTTACAATTGGAACGAGTGGGCTTTAAACGATAGCAAGACCTATGAAATTTCGTTTAAGGTTAAAGTCGAAATGAACGGCGCAACGCATAGCAATTTCGGTTACTATTTCACCAAAGGACCCGACGGAGAAACCAAACTTCCCGTTGACTATACCGACGGAGAAGTAAAAACCGTAACGGTTACTTTAAGCGGAAGCGATTTAACTTATTTTGCAATAGGACTCGATCCGAGAGAAAACGATGTTGTAAGCTATATATATATCGACGATTTCTCTATTAAAGAGGTTGTTTAAGGGAGAGGTGAGATTATGAAAAAAATTATTACTTTATGTTTAACGGCGTTGCTTTGTTGCGGTGTGTGTTTAAGCGGAAGCGTGGTACTAGCTGAAGGAGGAAGAAAACAAGTTGATTTTACTTCTTCCTCGGTGTTGACCGATAACTTCGATTTATATACCGAAATGGCGAATAACGGATTTTTCGTTAGCGACGGATATTTATATTCCACGGGAAGAGCGGAGTGTAAAGCGATTTTAAAATCTCCTACGAATTTATCTAACTTTACCATGGAAGCGGAATTTCACCAACTCAATAGACTTTCTCCTATAGACGCGGGATTTTACGTTTTTGCGTCCTCTCCGAACAATAATATGGACGGTATTTCCGCCTATAACGTTCAGCTGGAAAAGGCAACCAAAAGCGACGTGTTGTACGTAAGAATTCACCACTTCAATCAGGGGTACGTCGGCTTGGTTGCGGGAATTACCATGACCGTGACGGAGCAATCGATAAAAATGCAAGTAGTCGCCAACAACGGCAATCTTAAGGTTTATATCAACGACGGCGAAACTCCCGTTATAGACTATAATTGCACGTATTGGAAAACGGGACAGGTCGGATTTAGAGCGTTTAGAGGCAGTATGGCTAAAATAAATAACTTTAAGCTTTACTCTAACGATATTGCGGTTGATAAAACGGAGTTGAATTCGCTTGTTTCCAAGGCGGAAAGCATTGACAGAAGCAAATACACTTCTCAGTCTTTGCAAGAAATGGATTCGGCTTTAAGTATAGCTAAAAACTTATCGACTACCGAACAAACTTATGTTGACGAAGCGGTTAAAAATTTGAGTATCGCCATAAAAGACCTTGTTTTAATCGACAGCTTTGACGGACTTACCAAAAATATTTCCGACGCCGAAGCTATAATTGCTAGCGGAGAGGGAAAGTACACCTATAATACGTTTAACGCCTTAAAACAGAGCGTTGAAAGAGCAAAACTTATAACGGCAAGTTCTACCGAAACGGAGATTTCCGAAGC
>CAZRMT010000022.1:14883-21566 GCA_964601265.1 uncultured Christensenella sp. | reverse complement strand
AAAAAATCGTTTAATGCAACTCGTTTTGGATTGACAAGTATAAATTATTAATATATAATTATATACCGAGCCTAAACGGGAAGAAATTTCTTAAGGCGAGTATAAGAAACAAGCGACGGGAGAAATATTATAATGGAAATGTCAAAAACTTACAATCCCAAGGATTTTGAGGACAGAATATACAAAGAGTGGGAGCAGAGCGGTAGTTTTTCCGCTTACGTTAACGACGATAAAGTTCCCTTTACGGTAGTAATTCCCCCGCCGAACATTACGGGGCAACTCCATATGGGGCACGCCCTCAACGATACCATACAAGACGTTATCGTGAGATATAAAAGAATGAGAGGGTTCGAGGCGTTATGGCTCCCCGGAACCGACCACGCTTCTATCGCAACGGAAGTTAAAATCGTCGAGCAACTCAAAAAAGAGGGTATCGACAAGCACGATATTACGAGAGAAGAATTTTTAAAGCGCGCTTGGGCTTGGAAAGACAAGTACGGCGGAAGAATAGTAGAACAGCTTAAAAGTTTAGGTTGTTCGTGCGATTGGAACCGTTTGGCGTTCACTATGGACGAAAAATGCAATAAAGCCGTAAAAGAAGTTTTCGTAAACCTTTACAACAAGGGCTTGATTTATAGGGGTAGCAGAATTATAAACTTTTGTCCCGTTTGTCAAACCGCTTTGTCCGACGCGGAAGTCGAATACGCGGAAGAGGATTCTTTCCTTTGGCACGTCAGGTACGATTTTGCCGACGGAAGCGGTAGCGTAACGGTCGCCACCACTCGTCCCGAAACTATGTTCGGCGACACGGCGGTTGCGGTCAATCCTAACGACCCGAGGTATGCGGGATTAGAGGGCAAAATGCTTGTTTTACCTATTCTAAACAAGGAAATTCCGCTTATTTACGACGAATATGTAGAAACCGAATTCGGAACGGGTGCGGTTAAAATCACCCCTGCGCACGACCCCAACGACTTTAACGTAGGACTTCGACACAATTTAGAGGTTATCCGCGTTATGAACGACGACGGAACTATGAACTCTTTTGCGGGCAAATTCGAGGGATTAGACCGCTTTGAAGCGAGAAAGCAAACGGTTGACGAGCTTGAAAAGTTAGGCAATTTAGTCAAAATCGAACCGCACGCGCACAACGTAGGGCATTGTTACCGTTGTCATACCAGCGTAGAGCCTATTATATCCAAACAATGGTTCGTTAAAATGAAGCCTTTGGCGGAACCCGCAATAAAAGCGGTCGACGACAAAAAGGTGTGCTTCATTCCCGAAAGATTTACTAAAATTTACTACAACTGGATGGAAAATATTAAGGATTGGTGTATTTCCCGTCAACTTTGGTGGGGACACAGAATTCCCGCATACTACTGTCAAGACTGCGGACAAGTTATGGTTTCCAAGACGGACGTAGAAGTTTGCACTAAATGTAAAGGAAAGAATATTAAACAAGACGAGGACGTTTTGGATACTTGGTTTTCCTCCGCTTTGTGGCCGTTCTCAACGCTAGGGTACCCCGACAAGACGGAAGACTTAAAATATTTTTATCCGACCGACCTACTCGTTACCGCGTACGATATAATTTTCTTCTGGGTTGCGAGAATGATTTTCAGCGGAATAGAGCATATGAAAAAAGTTCCGTTTAGAGAAGTGCTTATTCACGGCATAGTAAGAGACAGCCAAGGCAGAAAAATGAGTAAGTCCTTGGGTAACGGAATAGACCCCTTAGAGATAATAGACGAATTCGGCGCCGACACTTTAAGATTTTCGCTCGTAAACGGTATAAGTGCAGGAAACGACACCAGATTTTCCAAGGAAAAATTAGAGGGTTGCCGTAACTTTATCAACAAAATTTGGAATGCTTCTCGTTTCGTATTGATGAATACCGAAAACGTCGACGTTACGCCCGTCACGAAAGAGCAGTTGACTTCCGCAGACAAATGGATTTTGGCAAAATTAAACGACGTAATCAAAAACGTAACGCTTAATATGGACAAGTACGAACTTGGCAACGTAGCAAGCGAGTTACAGTCTTTCGTTTGGGACGACTTCTGCGACTGGTATATAGAGCTTAGCAAAAACGCTTTGTATTCCGAAGACGAAGAAGAAAAGAGCAATACGGTAAGCGTACTCGTTCACGTACTCGGACAAACGTTAAAGCTTTTACACCCGTTTATTCCTTTCGTAACGGAAGAAATTTACGCGTCTATTCCTAACAAAGAGGGCAAGCTAATCACTAGCGACTTCCCGAGATATAATCCCCGTTTCGCTTTCAGAAAGGCAGAAGCCGAAATGGAAATCGTAATGGGAATAATCAAGAGCGTAAGAAACGCTAAAAACACTCTCGGTTGCGCTCCGTCCAAAAAAGTCGACCTATACGTCGTTGCGGAAAAGAAAAAGACCATAAACGAGCAAGCAAACAACATAAAAAGACTTGCGGGAATAGAGAAGATAATATTCGTCGGCGGAAAGGAAGAAATTACCGAAAAATGCCAGTCGGATATAATCGGCGACGTACAAATATTTATTCCGCTTGGCGAACTTGTGGACTTCGACAAAGAAATAGCGAGAATAAAAGCGGAGATAGAAAAAACCGAAAACGAGATAAAGAGGGCGCAAGGCAAGTTATCCAACAGCGGATTTACTTCAAAAGCCCCCAAGGAACTAATCGAGGCTGAAAGGCAAAAGGTTGAAAAGTACACCGAGCAGAGGGAGAAGTTACTAATTACTTTAAAAGAATACGAAAGATAATTTATTAAGCCACCCGTAGCCCTAATATTCGGTTACGGGCGGTTTAGCCTTGTTTTACAAAACGCAGTTTTGCAGGTGAAGTGCACCTATCGGCGAGTGAAGTTTGCCTTACGGCAAGTTGCGGACAGGGAGCTATATAAACTGTCATTGCGTTGCAAGTGAAGAGTACCTAACGGTACGTGAAGTTTGCTGTCGCAAGTGAAGTACGCCTATCGGCGAGTGAAGTTTGCCTTATGGCAAGTTAAGGACAGAGAGCTATATAAACTGTCATTCAGAGGAGCAACGATTAGTTGCGACGTGGGAATCTCATCCTTATAAAAAAGCTATAAAAAACCGTCATTCATATTCAAAAACAACCATAGATAAAAAATAAACATTAACGGAGATTAAATGAAACAAAAACCAAAACAAAAACAAGATAAACGCAAATTATATATAAGATTTCTAGGCGGAGTGGGAGAAATAGGTAAAAATATGACCGCTTTCGAATACGGTAAAGATATTATCGTAGTGGACGCAGGGCTTGCCTTTCCTACCGAAGATATGCCGGGGATAGACCTAGTCGTTCAAGATATATCGTATCTTATAAACAATAAAGACAGAGTGAGGGGCGTGGTGCTTACGCACGGGCACGAAGACCATATAGGCGGACTTGCGTATCTTTTAAAGGAATTAAACGTTCCCGTTTTCGGTACTAAATTAACGCTTACCCTTGCCGAAAACAAGATGAGGGAACATAAAATAAACGACTATATTTTCAATTCCGTCAATGCGGGAACGCATATAACGCTCGGGTGTTTTAAAGTGGAATTTATAAACGTAAATCACTCCATAACGGGTGCGTGCGCGCTGTCTATCACCACTCCCGTGGGCGTAGTTTTCCATAGCGGAGATTTCAAAATAGACTTAACGCCCATCAACGGACAAGTAATGGACATAACGAGAATTTCCGAAATAGGCAAAAAGGGCGTACTGCTTTTAATGTGCGAATCCACCAACGTGGAAAGGGCGGGCTATGCCCCGAGCGAAACGGTAGTCGGCGCCACTTTCGACAGACTTTTTGCCGAAAACTTAAAAAAGCGTATAATAATCGCGACCTTTTCTTCCAACGTGCATAGGTTGCAACAAATTATCAATATTGCGATAAAGTACAAAAGAAAGGTTGCCTTTTCGGGCAGAAGTATGTTAAACGTTGCGGAAGCGGCTTCTAAAATAGGGGAGCTAAATATTCCCGAAAACGTAATAGTCGACATAGAATGCAGTAAAAACTTTGCCGATAAAGATATAGTAATAGTATCCACGGGTTCGCAAGGAGAACCTATGAGCGTTTTAACTCGTATGGCTTACGGCGATTATCCGCAAGTGAAAATAGGCGCAAACGACGCTATTATCATATCCGCTTCGCCTATCCCGGGGAACGAAAAAAACATATACAAGGTAATAAACAACCTTTACAAAACGGGTGCGGAAGTGTACTACGAATCGCTTGAAAAAATTCACGTTTCGGGGCACGCGTTCCAAGAGGAATTAAAAATTTTGCACTCCTTGATAAAGCCCAAATTCTTTATTCCCGTTCACGGCGAGTACAGACATTTAAAAAAGCACGTTTCGCTTGCCAAGGGTATGGGCATGAAAGAGAGCAACACCTTAATTGCCGAAATAGGCGACACGGTAGAGCTTACCGCAAAATCAATGAAAAAGGGCGAGCCTTTCCAAGCCGGTTCTAGGCTTGTCGACGGAAGCAATATCGACGACAACGGCGAAGTCGTAAGGGACAGGAAGCATTTGTCCGAGGACGGAATACTAATAGCGGTTGTAGGCTATTCGGGCGACACGGGCGAAATAATTTCGGGACCCGATATTATAAACAAGGGAACTACGCTTTCGGATAAAAATATAGACGAGTTAAAGTCTTTGATAGTCAAAAATATTTCGGGCGCGGACTTTAAGTCGTTTAAGGACTTGCAAGAAATAAGGAGCGTGGTTAAAAAAACTATGCGTTCTTATGCGTATAAAAAGCTTACGCACTGCCCCGTGATACTGCCTATCGTCACGCAGTTGTAATTATGGATAAATTGAGTTCTTTAAGGGCTTTTTACCGTAGTCAAGGCGTTCCCACCATTTTAGAGGGGGGATATAAAACGCTACTTGAAAAGGCAAAAGAAAAAAACCCTAAAAATATTTTGGAAATAGGCACCGCCACGGGAATGAGTGCGATAGCGCTCGCTAGCGTTACAAACGCAAAAATCACCACGATAGAGATAAGGGAAAAAAGCTATTTAACCGCCGTGGAAAACTTTAAAGAGTTTTCTTTAAGCGAAAGAATAACTCCGCTACTCGGGGACAGTTTAGAGGTTATTCCCTCTTTACATGAAAAGTACGATTTCGTGTTTTTGGACGGAGCCAAAAGCAAGTATTTAAAAAATCTTATTTTAATAGAGCCGTTGCTCGAAAAAAACGCGTTGATAGTTGCCGACAACGTTTTGTATAGGGGGTATATCGAGGGAAAAGTTCCCTTCGTTCACCGCCAAAAAACGATAGTCGTCAATATGAGAGAGTATTTAAAGTACGTTTTTCAAGGCGGAAAATACGACAGCGAACTGATACGAACGGGCGACGGAATAAGTTGCAGTGTATATAAAGGATAAAATGTTAGAATTACTTTCGCCTGCGGGCAATTTCGAAAAACTTAAAACAGCCGTAAAATTCGGTGCGGACGCCGTGTACGTAGGCGGAAAAAATCTGTCCTTGCGCGCGCAAGCGGATAATTTTACAGACGAAGAGTTAAAAGAGGCGGCAGAGTTCGTCCATTCTCACGGCAAAAAAATATACGTTGCGGTAAATATTTACGCCAAAAACGACGATATGGAAAAGGTGGAGCGTTTTGTAAAGTATTTAGCCGAAATATCCGTCGACGCGGTAATAGTCAGCGACGTAGGCGTTATGCGAATAATCAAACGCGTTGCCCCCGCTCTTGCCATTCACGTGTCCACGCAAGCCAATATCACCAATAAAGAGGCGGTTGCCTTTTGGCGAGAATTAGGAGCGGAAAGAGTGGTGCTTGCAAGGGAGCTTTCTTTAAAGGAAATAAAGGAAATTCACGACTACGTACCCGATATAGAGTTAGAGGCGTTTTGCCACGGCGCAATGTGCATAAGTTACAGCGGTAGGTGCTTGCTTAGCGAATATTTTTCCAAGCGCGACGCAAATTCGGGCGACTGCGTTCAAGCGTGCAGGTGGAAATACGAAATAAGAGAAGTCGGGCGAGAGGGCGATTTTTACGAGCTAAGTCAAGACGAAAGAGGCTCGTATATTCTCAACTCGAAAGACCTCAATATGATAGAACATTTAAGCGAAATGGCAAAGGCGGGAATAGTTTCCTTTAAAGTCGAGGGAAGAATGAAAAGCGAGTACTATTTAGCCACCGTTATAAACGCTTATAGGCGAGCTTTCGACCAAATGGCAAAAGAGGGCGAAAAGTATAGAGAAAACCCCCTATATATCCAAGAACTCGAAAAAACGGCTCATAGAGCGTTTACCACGGCGTATGCGTTCGGGGAAAACAAGCAAACGGTAAATCACGACAATTCGCAGTCCAAAGGCACGGGGAAATTTATAGCCGTAGTCAAGGGTTACGACGAAGAAAGAAAGAGTATAGTTATAGAAATGCGTAATCGTTTTCAATCGGGCGACGAGCTTGAAGTATTGTCGTCGGACGACAATTTTCTTAAAAAAATCAAAGCTGACGAAATTTACACCGAGGAGGGCGAGCGAGTAGAGGACGCAAAAATCGTGCAACAGACTTTATATATCAAAAGCGAAATCAAGCTCACCGAGGGAGACATACTGCGTAAATAGTTTTATAGGCGTTATTATGTCTACAAGTTTAAAAACGGGCTACTTATTAAACAAATTTTTTAGAT
>CAZRMT010000022.1:0-14783 GCA_964601265.1 uncultured Christensenella sp. | reverse complement strand
AAAATAATTTTCTTTTGTTCGGCGATAAAGGGTAGCACTTTTCCTAAACCTTTAAGTAGCGAAGAAGAGAAAAAATACTTGACCGAGTTTAGGCAAACGGGCGATAAACACGCCAAAGAAATGCTTATTTCTCACAATTTAAGGTTGGTTGCGCACATCGTTAAAAAATATCAAGGTGCGGAGGATACGGATGATTTAATTTCGGTAGGCACCGTGGGACTTATAAAGGCGATAAATACCTATTCGCCCGATAAAGGAACTTTGCTTGCCACTTACACCGCGCGGTGTATCGAAAACGAAATTTTAATGTTGCTCCGTTCTAACAAAAAGTATGCGGGAACCGTGTATTTAAACGACGTCGTGGGCAGAGATAAAGACGGCAACGAGCTGTCTTTAATAGACCTTTTAAGCGACGAGGGCGAAAGCGTTATAGAGGGCGTCGAAAGGGAAATATTTATCGAAAAAGTAAAGAAAATCATAGAGGAATGTCTGGACGAGAGGGAGTATAAAATTATGGTGCTTCGGTACGGACTTAAAAACGGAATAGCAATGGCGCAGAGGGAAGTGGCGTCGCTACTGAAAATATCCCGTTCGTACGTGTCTCGGCTAGAAAAAACCGCCTTTACGAAAATTCGCAAGGCGCTGAATGAGCGTTCGGTCACGCTAGAATAAGCTTTAATAAGTCCGTTAAGTTTTAGACACTTAAAAATTAGTATTCTATCTTAAAATAGTCCAGCCAAGTTTTGTATTTATCTTGACAAGACAGGCAAGTGTCGGTTAAATAGCCTTTTTCGTTTTTCCATTCTTTAATTCCTCGATAGTAGTAAAATTTATGCTCTTCGTCTACGATAAAGGGAACGATATTGTTTGCCAAACATTCTTTAAACATAATAAGTCTGCCTACGCGACCGTTTCCGTCTTGAAAAGGGTGTATACTTTCAAAACGGACGTGAAATTCTAAAATTTGTTCAAAAGTTTTTTGCGTTAAATTGTTATAGTCGGCTAGTAGCTTTTTTATTTCCGTTTTTACGTTTGCGGGCGAACAAGTTTCTTTTCCGCCCACCTCGTTGGGGAGTTTTTTGTATTCTCCCACGTTAAACCATTCTTTTCTGCTGTCGCTTGTTCCGTTTTTTAGGGTGAAGTGTAAAAGTTTAATCATATTTTCGTTTAGCGGTTTTTTTGCGCTGTCGATAACGTAGTCTACGCATTTAAAGTGGTTAGCCGTTTCTACAAGGTCGTCAACGTTGATTGTTTCCTTTTGCATACCGATTGTGTTTGTTTCGAAAATAAACTGCGTTTGTTCGTGCGATAAAGTACTACCTTCTATATGGTTAGAGTTATACGTTAACTCGATTTGCGTTTTATGGTATATTCCGCCTTTTAATTTCATACTTTTTTGTTCTTTTAAAACGTTGAGTAAAGTGTTGTCGCTAAAAGGCTTTTTTTTCTCCCTTTCGGGTTTTACTGCGTCTGCGGGAATAATCCAAGTTTTTCCCTTTAAAAAAGCCCCTTTAATTTTGCCTTGCTTGCAGTAATTTCTGACCATTCTTTCGGAAACGTTCCACTTTTTTGCAATTTCCGCAACGCTAAAATAATTCATTTTCACTCCTTAAAACCGTTTTTACACTATTATTATGTTCCTTTATCGGAAATTTGTCAACAATTTTTTATTATAAAATTTCCCATATCGGAACTTTATTGTATTATTTTTACTTAAAAATTTCTGTTATAAAAGGTGTAAAGTCCTTGGTTAAAATATCCCGTTCGTACGTATCTCGGCTAGAAAAAACCGCCTTTACGAAAATTCGCAAGGCGCTTAATGAGCGTTCGGTTACGCTTGAATAAATTTTCAATAAAAAAATATTATTTATTCATATAAAATCTAATTTTTTACAATCTCAAAAAATAACGGCGTGGAAATTTCCACGCCGTAAAACACGTCTATTTAAAGGTGTAATAGTTAATCGTTTAAATCTATTTTATTTAAAAGGAACTCCGTCGTACTTGAATAATCGACGTTATTTATTATATACGCAAGTTTTTCCGCCGTTTTCTCGTCGTGTTTACGTGATGTTTCTTCAAAATCGAGAATCATTACGTTTCTAATCGAACAAAGTTTAAAGGCGTTGCATACGTTGGGATTTTTTATTTGAGTTGCAATAAGGTAAGTTGAGCCGTCTTGGTAGTTTAGTGGCAACGCAAAAGGAAGCAAGGTGTATTCTTTGCCGTCGCACTCGACGTTAACCGAAAGATTGTGGTTTATTGCCCAAGACAAAGACAAGTATTCCTCTTTAAAACAAAGCAATTCCCGTTGCTCTAATTTCATATATGCGTATTCGTTAAAAAGGTTACGTAAATAAGTGGTTTTGTTTTGATTATTGCGTTCTAATTCGTCAAAAAATCCTTGCAGAGAAAGTATATTCGATTTTGACAACCTAAAATGTAAAGTTTTGCGGTGATAAAATTCTTTATCGCTAAAATACACCGTATCGAATAAATCGTCTAAAATCGAAAAAACTTCTTCTTGATAGTTTTCCTTTATACATTGTCTAAAATTATTTTCCCAAAAATTTCTTAGGCTATTGCGTTTTTGCGTGCGGTATTCGATTAGTTCGGGTAAAAGTCGGTTTAAAAATGCGTTTAAGTTGTTTTCGCCGTTGTCTTTTATAAAGTTAAAATTTTCGGCGTCGACTAAAATTTGACGGTGAACGCTTTCGCTTACTCTTACACTTAATTTTCCTTGGTCTAAATCGAAAGCGGGCGGTTTTTTGTATTGCTTTAATGCGTTTTTAAACGCTTGTTTTTCCATTCTTTCAATCGACGAACAAGGGAAAAAGAATATTTGATTTACAAAAACCACGCCGTCTTCGTGAACGGTTACGTCGTCTAAAAAACCGTAACAAACGTACTTTACGAAATTTGTGTTAAGATTTACTCTATGGATAATCGGATACATTTCGTAGGGCGTATCTTTTAGGTAGCAGTTGTGATTGTCGTCGCACAAGCTTCTTATCCAAGTAACACCGCCGAAACGCAAAAAAATCTCTTTTTTCTCGCAAGGTTTTATACTGATATAAAGATTGTCTTCAATCCATTTTACGTTAGAAATTCCCCCGTCGTGTACGTCGTCGGGTAACGCCTTGTCAATCATTTTTTGAGTTATCATAATTTTCTCCTTTTGCTTGACAAAAAGTATTAAAAGTGCGTGTTTTCATCAAAACGGACATTTTGTCATACAAAATTTTATTTCGTTTCGTCAGAGCAAACACGAACCGTGATATGTTTCGCTGTTTTTTTAATTTCTTCTATAAATTCGTCGAATTTTTCGGGCGAGATTACTATGTTTGAATATTGTCCGTCCTTAAAAATTATAGACAAGCGTTTTTCTTCGGGGAAGCGTACTATCTCGGTAACCGTATCTAACGGCGTTCCCGTGTTTATAATGCTTATTCTCAAAAATATTTTATTGTCTTTTACCGTATAAAAGGCAAAGGATAAGGCGGAGGCAAACGCCAAAAGCACCACGAACGAAAACAAAATCGCAAGCGTGTAAGAAGCGTTGTATTCGTCAAAAGGCGATTTAATCATTTTTATTGCGTTCCAAACCATACAAAAAACGCACCCCGCCATACAAACGGAGATTAACACTATCGCAAAAATCGAATATTTAAACCTGTATTTTTTCATATTGTACCGTCCGAAAAGTTATTTTTAAAGGAAAAATACCTTTATTAAAAGTTATTGTAGCACAAAAAACGGCTTTTTTCAATTTATTCGTTGACTTATTTTGTAAAAATAAAGTATATTATTCTTATGAGTATTTTAGAGATAAGAAATTTAACGCACCGCTACGACGACAGATTTTTATTTAAAAACGCAAGCTTGCAAATAAACAACGGCGAGCATTGCGGAATAGTCGGGTTAAACGGGGCGGGAAAATCGACGTTTATCAACATATTGGCGGGGAATTTGTCGCAAGACGAGGGCGAAATTTTAAAATCGCACAATATCCGTTGGGGTTATTTAGACCAGTTTGCCTCTTTGGACGGAAGCTTGACGGTAATGGAATATTTGTCCGACGCCTTTTCTTACTTGCACGAAAAAAACGCAAAAATGGAGAGTTTGTACGAGCAAACGTGTTCTGCCGAGGGCGAAGAACTCGACGAGCTTATAAAAAAGGCTTCGAGATTAGGCGAAGAATTAGAAGAAGAGGGCTACTACGAGCTTGATTCCAAAATAAAAAAAGTCGCCTCGGGGCTAGGAGTAGCCTCGTTCGGGTACGATAAACTGATAGGCAAGCTTTCGGGCGGGGAAAGGGCAAAACTTATGCTCACCAAACTCTTGCTCGAATATCCCGACGTTATGCTTTTGGACGAGCCTACCAACTTTTTGGACGTGGAGCACGTCGACTGGCTTATAAAATATTTAACGGGCTTTAAAAAGACCTTTTTGGTTATTTCGCACGACACCAAGTTTTTAGACGCCGTTTGCAAGTGTGTTATCAGTATCGAAAACGGCGGAATACGGAAGTATAACGGAAACTATCAGCAGTATTTGGTTCAAAGGGAAATGGTTGCCCGTCAGTACGAGGAAGACTATAACCGTCAGCAAGCGGAAATAAAAAAATTGCAGACGTATATCGACAAAAACAAAGCTCGCGCGGCGACCGCGGGTATGGCTAACGCAAGAAAGAAAATGCTTGACAGAATTGACGTTATGGAAAAACCCGTAACCGTTTACGAGGCAAAATTTTCTTTCCCGTACGTTCCCGTAAACGCAAAGGAATTTTTGATTGTCGAAAACCTAGAAATAGGCTATAATAAAGCGATTTTACCACCGTTAAACTTTACAATGAACTCTCAAACCAAGCTATGGATAAGGGGAACTAACGGGGTGGGTAAAACCACGCTTATAAAAACGCTTACGGGGTTAATTCCCGCATTAAAAGGCAAATTTCGTTTTCATTTAGAAAGCAAAATAGCTTATTTGGAGCAAGAGCTTGTATTCGACAATCCCAATCTTTCGGCGACGGGGTATTATAGTTCGCGTTTTCCCTCTCTAACGCAAAAAGTTCAGCGGAGCAATTTAGCGAAAGTCGGAATTAAAGGGGATTTAGCGATAAAACCGTTAAACAAAATGTCGGGCGGAGAGCAAGTAAGGGTAAAACTTGCGGTGCTCGAACAAAAGCCCTCTAATATTTTGATTTTGGACGAGCCGACCAACCACCTCGATATAATAGCCAAAAAAGCGTTAAAAGAGGCGCTTATTGCCTACGACGGGGCGTTGATACTCGTCAGCCACGAAGAAGATTTCGCTATGGATATATGCGATAAAATTTTCGACGTAAAAGGGCAATAAAAGTCTTTTTTTGTCGAAAAGCATCTAAAAAACGCCGAACGAAGCAGAAAATAAGAGTAATTGCGTTTTAAAGATTGACTAATTTAACAAAGTATGATATTATAATTAAAGTATGTTTTCGTTTAAGGATTACGATGCGGTAATTATCACCGACGAAAAGCAAATATTTTACTTAACGGGTTTTTTTGCGGAAGACGCAACGGTAATAATTACGGAAGAGGAAAAACTTCTTTTAACCGATATGCGATATTTTCACGCCTGTGAAAAAGCGTTATACGGCACGGGTTTTAAAGCCGTTTTAGGCGGAAGCGAATTTTTAAAGGAATACGTCGAAAAAAAGAAAATCAAAAAAATCGGCGTTGACTACGAAAGAACTTCGCTTAAACAAAGCGGTTACTTGAGAAAATGCTGTTCCTCTTTACGCGATATATCCGCTTGTTTAGAGGACGAACAAGTCGTAAAAAAAGCAAGAGAATTAGAGCTTATTTCAAAGGCGTGTTTAATTACGGAAGAAACCTTTTTAGAGGTTTTGCCCTATATCAAAGAGGGCGTAAGCGAAAGAGAGTTGCAATCGGAAATAATTTACCGATTTTTAAAAAAAGGAGCGGAAAAAACCTCGTTCGAGCCGATTGTGGCGTTTGGCGAAAACAGCGCTATTCCTCACCATAAAACGGGGGATACGAAACTAAAAAGCGGGCAAGCCGTCTTATTCGATATAGGTTGCGTGTATAACGGTTACTGTTCGGACTTTACTAGGACGGTTTTTTACGGAAAGCCCGACTTAGATTTTTACGGGGCGTATAGTTCGGTTTACGACGCGTTTTTTAACGCTTATAACAACATAACCGCAGGGCAAACGTGCGGTGAAGCGGATAAACTAGCCCGTGATATTTTAGAAAAAGATAATTTACCTTTTACCCATTCGCTAGGGCACGGGGTAGGAATAAATATACACGAAAGACCGTATTTAAGGAAAAACGGTAAAGAAGTTTTGCAAAACGGCAACGTGTTTACGATAGAACCGGGGTGCTATTTAGAGGGCAAGTTCGGGATAAGGTTAGAAGATACGGTGTATCTTAAAAACGGAAAAGTCAATGATTTTTATTCGTTAGACAAAAAGCTTAAAATCATTGAATAAAATAAACTTAATTTTCAAGGAGAACATTTATGGTATTAGCAGGAGACGTAAGAAAGGGCGTTACTATCGAATACGACGGAAAGATTTATCAGGTAGTCGAATTCCAACACGTAAAACCGGGTAAGGGTGCGGCTTTCGTCAGAACAAGACTTAAAAACATCGTTACGGGCGCGGTTTTGGAACAAACTTTTAACCCTTCCGAAAAATTTGAAAACGCAGTTATAGAAACCAAGAAAATGCAATATTCGTACAGCGACGGAGATTTCTATTACTTTATGGACGACGAGTTCAATATGACTCCTTTAAACTTCGACCAAGTAGAAGAAGCGTTAAAGTACATTAAAGAAAACGATTACGTTACGGTAAAATCCTACAAGGGACAAGCTTTCAGCGTAGACCCCGAAAACTTCGTAGAGCTTTTGGTAACGGAAGCAGAACCCGGCGTTGCGGGTAACACGGCTACCAACGCTACTAAAAACGCTAAAATCGAAACGGGTATTACCATTCAAGTTCCTATGTTCGTAAACGAAGGCGATATGATAAGAATCGACACGAGAACGGGCGAATATATGGAAAGAGTAAAGAAATAATTTTTTTAAACCGCTCGAAAATTCGGGCGGTTAAATTATAAGATTATGAATACGGTAGTTATAACGGGCGGTAGCGGAGCGATAGGTTCGGCGATAGCCGAGCTTTTTAAAAAGGAAGGATACTCCGTTGCCGTTATTTACAAAACCAATAAAGAAAAAGCTACGAATTTAGCCGAAAAGATAGGCGTAAAGGCGTACTATGCGGACGTAGGCGACGAAAAAAGCGTAAAAAAGGCGATAGAAGAGATAAGGCGTGATTTCGGAAGAATAACGTGTTTGATAAATTCGGCGGGCATAACCAAAAGGGCGTGCTTGCAAGATTGCACGGGGCAAGATTTCGACGATATTTTTTCCGCCAACGTAAAAGGAGCGTTTTTATTTAGTAAAGAAGTAATTTCCGATATGCTTTTTTGCGAAAAAGGGGATATAATAAATATATCTTCCGTTTGGGGCGAAAGACCAGCCTCTTGCGAAGTGTTGTATTCCGCTTCCAAGGGGGCGATAAATATGTTTACGAAGTCTTTATCGGACGAGTTAAGCTTTACGCCGATAAAAGTCAACGCCATAGCCTTGGGTTTTGTCGATACGCCTATGAACAAAGGGCTTACGCAAGAGGAAATAGCCGACTTTTTAGACGACAACGGGTTTTCGAGATTGGTCTCGCCCGAAGAAGTCGCGGAGCGTTGTTTAAAAACGGTTAAAGGTAAGGGAACGGGAAAAATAATAAAACTATTCGGAACGAAATAATAATGAAAAGATTTTTTTCTTTTTTTAAAGGTTATTGTTGTCAAACCGTTTTAGCGCCTCTTTTTAAATTGTTAGAGGCGTTAAACGAGTTAATAGTACCTTTAATAGTGGCAAAAATTATAGATAACGGAATAGCGTATAACCAAACGGGGTACGTTGTCAAAATGTGTCTTGTTCTAGTGGGACTCGGGGCGATGGGGCTGTTGTCGGCAACCGTGGCTCAATATTTTTCTGCGGTAGGCGCAACGGGTTACGCAAAAAATATGCGTTCTTCCTTAATGCAAAAAATACAAACGTTTTCTTTTTCCGAGCTGGATAAAAGGGGAGCAAACGAACTCATAAACACTTTAAACGAGGACGTAACCACCATACAAAACGGAATAAATATGGGTTTAAGGCTACTTCTTCGCTCGCCGTTAGTGGCGTTCGGCGCAGTGATATTCGCTCTTTTCGTGGACGTAAAGGCGTCGCTCGTGTTTATCGCAATGCTTGCCGTGTTGGTTCCGCTCGTGTTTTTAATAATGTTTAAGGGCGTTAAAAAGTTTTCCGTTTCTCGCCGTAGCGCAGACAAGGTTATGCTTAACGTGCGTGAAAACTTAAACGGAGTAAGAGAGGTAAAGGCTTTTTCCTTGCAAAACGAGCAAGTCGCTTGCTTTAACGCTTCCAACGAAAAACACAACGACGAAAGCATAAAATCGGCAAACTTCGTGTCCTTTTTAAATCCGCTCACCTTCGCCATAGTCAACGTGTCGATAATAATACTGATTTATTCGGGAGCGATACGGGTTTATCACGGGGCGTTAACGCAAGGTTTGGTGGTTGCTCTTTACAACTATATGACGCAAATACTCGTCGAGCTTGTAAAAATGGCAAACCTGACCGTCAATTTTTCCAAGATGATAGCTTCTTATCAAAGAGTAGTCGGCGTTTTGTCCTGTGAAAGTTATTCCGAAGTAAAATTCTCTTTATCCGACGAAAAACTGCCCTATATATTCTTTAACGATTTAAGTTTTTCCTATTCCGACGGAAAAGACGTACTAAAAAACGTTACTTTAAAGATAGAAAAAGGCGAAAAAACGGGAATAATAGGTTCTACGGGTTCGGGTAAAAGCACCCTTGCTTCGCTTATATACAAGGCGTATTCCGTTAACGACGGAAAGCTGTTTTTAGCGGGCAAAGATATAAATTCCTATTCGGACGAAGAGGTAAGGAGTATGGTGTCCGTCGTACCGCAAAAGGCGGTGCTGTTTAAAGGTACGGTAAAAAGCAATCTTTCGTGGGGCTATGAAAAGGCAACCGAAAGCGATATGATAAAAGCGTTAAAGGACGCCGAGGCATACGACTTTATTATGGAAAAGGGCGGACTTGACGCCACCGTCGAAGAGGGCGGACGCAACTTTTCGGGCGGACAAAGACAAAGGCTGACGATAGCAAGAGCCTTAATAAAACGCTCGCCGATAATAATTTTCGACGACAGTTTTTCGGCTTTGGACTTCGCCACGGAAGCGAGTATCATAAAAAATTTGGAAAGCTACGGGCAAACGGCGATAATAATTTCGCAAAGAATATCTTCCTTTAAAGGGGCGGATAAAATAGTCGTTATGGAAAAGGGCGAAATAGAAGCCGTCGGCGATATGCCCACCCTTGAAAAGATTAGCCCGACCTTTAAAGAAATTACTTATACCAAAGGAGGAGAACAATGAAAAAATCTTCTTTTTCCTCTTTAATTAAAATAAGTAAACCGTACAAAAAGAGTTTTATAGCGGTAAGCTTGCTTGCTTTAATATTCGTTGCTTGCTCGCTTGCGCTACCCGTACTGTTCGGGGAAACCATAAATTTAATAGTCGGTAAAAATTCCGTCGACTTTAAAAAGATGGCTTTGTTAAGCGTGATAGAAGCGGTACTCGTGCTAATTGCGTTCGTCGTTCAACGGCTGATGAATTTAATAAACAACAAAACCGCCTATTCGATAGTAAGGGATTTAAGAAAGAAAAGTTTCGAAAAGTTGCAACGCCTTCCCGTAAAATATATGGACGAACGTTCTTCGGGCGATACGCTTGCGAGAATTATGTCCGACGCCGACAGAGTGGGAGAAGGACTTTTAATGACTTTCGAACAACTCTTTACCGGCGTTATAACGGTAATCGGGATAATAGCCGTAATGCTTTTTAAAGAAATTCCGATATCGGGCGTTCCGTACGTTACGCTTTTGATTTTGTGCATAACGCCGTTAAGCGTGTTTTTCGCAAAACTCATATCCAAAAAATCCACGGCATATTTTAAGGAAAGGGCAAAAACCAACGCCGAGCAAGTCGCCTTTATCAACGAAACGGTAGCCAATCAAAAAACCGTAAAAGTGTTTAACAGAGAGCAAAACGTTTTAGACGAGTTTGAAAGGATAAACGAAAAAAATAGAGTTGCTTCTTTAAAGTCTACTTTTATTTCGTCTATGGTGAATCCTACCACGAGGTTCGTATACAATATAATTTACGCCCTTGTGTGTCTTGCGGGAGCTTTTTTAATAACGGGCGGAAAAGGTCTTACGGTGGGCGATTTGTTTATATTTTTAAGCTACGCAAACTCGTACGCCAAGCCCTTTAACGAAATTTCGGGCGTGCTTACCGAGCTTAAATATTCCGTAGTCGGCGCAGACAGAATTTTAGAGCTTTTGTCCGAAGAAGAGGAAGTCGAGAAAGGAAAAGACCAAGCGGATTTCAGCGGTAACGTCGATTTTAAAGGCGTGCATTTTTCCTATTCGCCCGACAAAAAATTATTGTCGGATATGAACTTATCCGTTAAAAGCGGGCAAAAAGTGGCGATAGTGGGTCCCACGGGTTGCGGGAAAACCACGCTTATTAACTTGATAGTGCGTTTTTACGAACCGCAACAAGGCGAAATACTTTTCGACGGAGAAAACGTTGCGGAGTTTACAAGGCAAGCTTTACGCAAAAATATCGGTATGGTTTTGCAAGACTGTTTTATTTTTACGGGAACGGTTGAAGACAACGTAAAACTAGGCAAAAAAGGCGCCACGAGGGAAGAAGTGATAAAAGCGTGCGAAAACGCTTTTGCGGACGGGTTTATCGAAAAAATGCCTTTCGGTTACGATACGGTAATAAGCGAAAACTACGGGCTTTCGCAAGGCGAAAAACAATTATTGTCGATAGCGAGAATTATGCTTTTATCCCCTTCCGTTTTAATTTTGGACGAAGCGACTTCTTCCATAGATTTTAGGACGGAACGCAAAATACAAAAGGCGATAGACAAACTCACCGAGGGTAAAACGGTGTTTACGGTCGCCCATAGACTTGCAACCATTAAAAACGCAGACGTTATTTTGGTTATGAACAAAGGCGACGTGATAGAACAAGGCTCACACGAGGAGCTTTTAGCTAAAAAAGGATTTTATTATAATTTATATAACAGTCAGTTCGACGGTTAAAGGAGATTAAGTATGAAAACTATAATTTTTTCGGGTTTTTTAGGAGCGGGAAAAACCACTTTGATTAAAAAGTTGATAAAAGAGGCTTTAAAGGGCGAAAAAGCCGTTTTAATCGAAAACGAATTCGGCGAAATCGGCGTTGACGGCGGATTTTTAAAGGAATGCGGAATAACGATAAACGAAATAAATTCGGGCTGTATCTGTTGCAGTTTGGTAGGAGACTTTACAAAAGCTTTAAACAAGGTTATTACGGATTACACCCCCGATTTGCTTTTGATAGAACCCTCGGGAGTAGGAAAATTATCGGATATTATAAAGGCTGTTAAAGAAGCCGTTCCCGATGCGGATATGACTTCCGTTACCGTGGTAGACGCAGGCAAGGCTAAAATTTACGCTAAAAACTTCGGCGAGTTTTTCAAAAATCAGATACAGTACGCCGACACCGTTATTTTGTCGCACACGGCGGGCAAAAGCGAAAAGATAGTAAATACCGCAATGGATATCGTGAGAGATTTGAATATGAGCGCAACGCTTATCACCACCGACTGGGACAAGCTTTCTGGCGTTGAAATTTTGGAAACTTTAAAAGGTAAAAACACCGTTGACGAAATTATAGACCAACTTATCAAGGAAGAAAGCGAGCACCACCACGACGGCGAATGTTGTCATCACAACCACGAACACGAGCATCATCACGACGGCGAGTGCTGTCACCACGACCACGACCACGAACACCACCACGACGGCGAATGTTGTCACCACGACCACGAACACGAACACCACCACGAACACGGCGAAGAATGTTCTTGCGGTTGCGGACATCACCACGCGGACGAAGTGTTTACTTCTTTCGGAAAAGAAACGGCTAACAAGTACACCGAGCAAGAAATTACCGATATTTTAAACGCATTCGACGAAATGGCAGTGGGTACCGTTCTTCGTTCCAAGGGGATAGTGGAAAGCGTTGACGGAAGGTGGATACACTTCGACTACACACCGGGGGATGTCGACGTTCGTTTTTCTACGCCTGACGCTACGGGTAAAATTTGCGTAATAGGTAGCGGACTTGACGAAGATAAAATAGCGGAACTTTTCAGACTTTAAAAGGAGATAATTATGAATATTCCCGTATATTTGTTTAACGGATTTTTAGGTTGCGGAAAAACTAAATTTATACAAGAAACCTTGCAAGACGAGAGGTTCGGTAAAGACGAAAAAACGCTTTTAATCGTTTGCGAAGAGGGAGAAGAAGGGTACGACGAGGAAAAATTCGAAGTAAAGGAAAGTAAAATAGTTTATTTCGAGGACGAGGAGGAGCTAACGCAAGAAAAGTTTACCGAGCTTACCAAGTCGTTTAAGCCCGACAATATAATAATCGAGTATAACGGTATGTGGACGAACGACGCTCTTTTTTCCGCTTTTCCCGAAAATTGGGTGTTAAACCAGATAATGACCTTTTTCGACGCAAGAACTTTCGTAAGTTACAACCGCAATATGCGTCAGCTAGTGTTTGAAAAAATTTCTATTACCGATTTAGTGGTGTTTAATCGTTTTAATTCCACTATGGATAAAGAGTTGTTCCATAAAACGGTACGCGGAATTACAAGGCAAACGGATATTTTATACGAAAGCGTTGACGGAGTTGTGGAGCGTGACGATATAGAGGACCCGCTTCCGTACGATATAAACGCGGAAATTATCAAGGTAGAAGATAAAGACTACGCCTATTTTTATAGAGATTTAGCCGAGGACGGCAAAAAGTACGACGGCAAAAAAGTCGAGCTTACGGGGCTTATAGCAAAATCTAAAAAAATGCCCGAAGAAAACTACCTTTTAGGCAGATACGTTATGACTTGTTGCGAAGCGGATATAAAGTACACGCCCTTGGTGTTGTATTCTTCTAGCCTGCTTTCGGATAAAAAATACTATAAAATCACGGCTAAAATCGTGTTTGAAAAAAATAAAATGTATAAAGGATTCGGACCCGTGTTAAAGCTTGAAAAGAGTGAAGAAACTTCCGAACCCGAAAACTCCGTCGCCACTTTTTATTAAGACAAGGTTTATAATTTAATAAAAGTATTGACAATTTTTTTTGTCGGGGGTATAATTACTAACAGTGTTAGCAATCGGAGGAAAAATGGACGCCCGTACTATAAAGGACAATATGCAACGGGTTTTTCGGTTAAAAAATTGGAAAACTTTCGTGGATATGATAGAAGAAGGGTATAAAGGGATATTCGTTATACTTCGTATCGTTAGGGATAATCCTTGCGTTTGTTCGGGGGATTTAGCTCGTGAAACGGGCGTGTCCACGGCGAGAATTGCAAAAGCTTTAAACACGCTTGAAGAAAAGGGCTTTATCGAGCGGATAAGCGAAAAAACCGACGGAAGAAAGGTTTTAATTAAGCTTACTTCCTCGGGTGAAAAAGCGCTTGAAGAGAGGGAAAGTCATATCGTCAAAACTCTAAAAAAGGCTTTTGATAACTTGTCGGAAGAGGAAATCGTTCACTTTTTCGAGCTTCTTAAAAAATTGTTAGGTTAAAGCAGAGATACTCTGCTTTTATCTTAATATAAATATCTAACGCTATTAGTTAATTTTGCGTAAAGGAGAGTAAAATGGATTTAATGCAAGCTGTTAAAGAAAGACGTTCTGTAAGAAAGTACGTCGATAAGTCGATTAGCGAGGAAATAAGGGCTAATTTAGTCGAGAAAATCAAAAAGTGTAACAAAGAGGGTGGACTTAATATACAAGCCGTGTTCGACGAAGAAAAGGCTTTCGACTGTTTTATGGCGAGGTACGGAAAGTTTAGCGGAGTAAAAAACTATATCGTGCTTGCGGGCGAAAAGGGCAAGGACGAGCAAATCGGGTATTACGGCGAAAGGCTGGTTCTTTTTATGCAGAGTTTAGGTTTAAATTCTTGTTGGGTTGCCTTAACCTACAAAAAGGTAAAAACGGCGTTTACGCTTAAAAGAGGCGAAAAGGTGTATTGCGTTTTAGCGTTCGGCTACGGAGAAAACAAGGGAGCAACGCATAAAATTAAGCCGATTGAAAAGGTTTCTAATATCGAAAACGCCCCCGAGTGGTTCATAAAGGGCGTTGAGTGCGCCCTACTTGCGCCCACCGCAATGAATCAACAAAAGTTTTATTTTTCCGTAGAAAGCGATGTTGTAAAAGCAAAAGCAAAGGCTGGATTTTATACTAAGATAGATTTAGGCATAGTAAAATATCATTTCGAGCTAGGCGCAGGGAAAGAAAATTTTTCTTGGGAATAGTAAATATGCAACGCTTTTAGCGTTGCAAAGTAATAGTGAAGAGTGAAAAGTGAAGAATTGCGGATATACAATTTTTATAACTGTTATTGTGGTAGTATGAAGTGTACAGCACATAATGAAAGGATTGCCACAGCCGTTTACAACGGCTTCGCAATGACGTGAAAGAAAGAGGCTATATGCTGTCATTCAGAGGAGCGTAGCGACGTGGGAATCTCATCCGCATTTATGCAAGACT
>CAZRMT010000021.1:0-21903 GCA_964601265.1 uncultured Christensenella sp. | reverse complement strand
GAGAATGGCTGTTTTTCATAAAATTCAGTATTAAAATGCCGGAATTTAACCGTTTCCCGTCAAAAGCTTACGCCCTCGGATTACGGATGTTAGCCTGAGCGGCGGCAAGACGGGCAATCGGAACTCTGAACGGCGAACAACTTACGTAGTCGAGTCCGATATTGTGGCAGAATTCGATAGAAGACGGGTCTCCTCCGTGCTCTCCGCATATTCCGCAATGAATATTCTTTCTTGCGTCGTGTCCCATTTTAACTGCCATTTCCATAAGTTTACCTACGCCCGTGGTATCAAGTCTTGCAAACGGGTCGGATTCGTAAATCTTAGCGGAATAATAGCTAGGTAAATACTTGCTTGCGTCGTCTCTCGAGAAGCCGAACGTCATTTGAGTTAAGTCGTTGGTTCCGAAACAGAAGAATTCGGCTTCGGTAGCGATTTGGTCGGCGGTTAAAGCCGCTCTCGGAATTTCTATCATCGTTCCTACTTCGTATTTAAGCTCTACTCCCGCTTCCTTAATTACCGCATCGGCGGTTTCTACTACGACTTTTTTACAGAACGCAAGTTCCTTAACTTCGCCTACCAACGGAATCATAATTTCGGGAACTACTTTCCAGTCGCTATGGCGTTTTTGAACTGCGATTGCCGCTTTAATAACAGCCTTGGTTTGCATTTTTGCAATTTCGGGATAAGTTACGCAAAGACGACATCCACGGTGTCCCATCATCGGGTTGAATTCGTGTAAAGACTCGCAGAACAACTTAATTTCTTCAACGGTCTTGCCTTGAGCGTCAGCCAACGCTTTAATATCGGCTTCTTCCGTGGGAACGAATTCGTGCAACGGGGGATCCAAAAATCTTATGGTAACGGGTTGTCCCTTTAAAGCTTCCATAAGTCCTTCGAAGTCGGCTTGTTGCATAGGCTCTATTTTGTTTAAAGCGCTTTCTCTTTCTTCAACCGTTTCCGAACAAATCATTTCACGGAATTTATCTATTCTGCCGGGACCGAAGAACATATGCTCCGTTCTACACAAACCTATGCCTTGAGCTCCGAGTTCTTCCGCTCTTTGAGCATCAGCCGGCGTGTCGGCGTTGGTTCTTACTCCCAAAGCCTTATATTTATCGGCAAGCTTCATAATTCTTCCGAAATATCCGCTGTTGGGATCTGCGGGAACAGTCTTAATTTCTATATCGTAAATGTTTCCCGTAGAACCGTCCAACGACAATGCGTCGCCTTCGTGGAACACTTTTCCGCCGAGTTCGAAGTATTTTTCTTCTTCGTGCATCTTAATATCTCCGCAACCGGATACGCAACAAGTACCCATACCTCTTGCCACAACGGCCGCGTGAGAAGTTTGTCCGCCTCTTACGGTCAAAATACCTTGCGCAAACTTCATACCCTCGATGTCTTCGGGCGAGGTTTCAAGTCTTACCAAAACGACTTTTTCGCCTTTTTTACCGAGCGTAACCGCGTCCTCGGGGGTAAATACTATTTTACCTGCGGCGGCACCGGGGGAAGCCGCAATACCTTTACCTACAACGTTGTTCTTGTCCGCTTCTTTTAAAGCCTTAGCGTCGAACGTCGGGTGTAAAAGCATATCGAGCGTTTTTGCGTCTATCTGCATTAACGCTTCTTTTTCGTTAATCATACCTTCGTCTATTAAATCGCACGCAATTCTTATAGCCGCGGCGGCGGTTCTTTTACCGCTTCTCGTTTGCAACATATAGAGTTTACCTTTTTCAATGGTGAATTCCATATCTTGCATATCTCTATAATGGTTTTCGAGCGTATTGCATACGTTCAAGAATTGTTCGTAAACTTCGGGAAGAACTTCTTTCATCTTGGAAATAGGCATAGGAGTTCTTACGCCCGCAACGACGTCTTCGCCTTGCGCGTTCATAAGGAATTCGCCCATAAGTCCCTTTTCGCCGGTAGCGGGATTACGAGTAAACGCAACGCCCGTTCCGCAATCGTCGCCCATGTTACCGAAAGCCATCATTTGTACGTTTACGGCAGTACCCCAGCTGTAAGGAATATCGTGGTCCATTCTGTAAACGTTAGCTCTCGGGTTATCCCAGCTTCTGAATACCGCTTTGATAGCCTCGAACAACTGTTCCTTGGGGTCGGACGGGAAGTCTTTACCTATTTTGGATTTATATTCCGCTTTGAATTGGTTAGCAAGCTCTTTAAGGTCTTCTGCGCTAAGGTCAACGTCGAAGGTAACTCCCTTCTTTTCTTTCATTTGGTCGATAAGCGCTTCGAAATATTTTTTACCGACTTCCATTACGACGTCGGAGAACATTTGAATAAATCTTCTGTAACAGTCCCAAGCCCATCTAGGGTTACCGCTTTGTTTAGCCAAAACTTCAACGACTTCTTCATTAAGTCCCAAGTTTAAAATCGTGTCCATCATACCGGGCATAGAAGCTCTTGCACCCGAACGAACGGATACCAATAACGGATTAGTTTTATCACCGAATTTTTTACCTGTGATTTGCTCCATTTTTTCGATATGTTCCATAATTTGAGCTTGTATATCGGCGTTAATTTGTCTGCCGTCCTCGTAATATTGAGTACAAGCTTCGGTCGATATCGTGAAGCCTTGCGGTACGGGAAGTCCTATGTTGGTCATTTCGGCAAGGTTTGCTCCCTTTCCGCCCAACAATTCGCGCATTTTCGCGTTTCCCTCGCTGAATAAGTATACGTACTTGTGCATAATTTTCCTCCTAATATTAAATAACGTTTACGTTATATTTCCCTAAATTAAATCAATCAAAAGCGTTTCCGTTACAAAAGCCGAATCGAAATCGTTTACGTCCTCGCTTCCTATCGCTATTGCGTCGTCCCAAGACTCCAAACTTGCCCAAGAATTTTTTTCTTTTCTCTTCGGTGAAAAAATAGCGAGCAATCTTTTATCGGTTTCCATCTTCGTTTGCGATTCCCATAACCGTTTAAGTTCGAAAAGGTTTGCGGGAAGTCCTTTCGGATAAACGTCCAAGTTCCTGCTCTCTTCCAAAGATAACGGTTGGTTTAAAGAAAATAAAGCGACGGCTTGTCTGCCTTTTTTGTTTTTTAAATCGCTCCACTCGGAACGGAATGCGTAAGAAAGCGCTTCTAATCCGCTAGAATGACCTTCGTATTTTTCTATCGTGTTAAATTCTATTGCGTCGAAAATATCCGCAAGTTTATCGAAATCCTCGGGAAGCTCCAAAAAATCGTGTTCTATAACGGCGTTTTCGCAAACGTTATAGTCAGAATACTCTATAACTTTTATTCTGACTTTTTCCACTTTTGTTTCTGCGTTTGCAACGTAGCTTCTCAATGCGTTCGGAAAATTTTCGATAAAACTCGATATAAAAGAAAATTGCGTATCGTTTTTAATCGTTTTATCCAAACAAAAAACCACGTCGTAATAAAATTTTGTTTTCTCCGCCATAAAATAAACCTTTTGTCGTATCGAACGGGCTTAACTCCCCGTCAAAAACCCGTCCCGATTTGTTTATTTTACACTATTTTTGCTTTTTTTTCAATAGTTTTTAGTAAAGAATTTCGATTATATTTGTAAAAGCATATCCATACTGTTGAATTTTATACCGATTTTCTCTTTATACGCATACGAAAGCAATTTTAAACAGTTGTTATCCGACTGTTCGTCCGTCAATTCTTCATAGGAAGATTTATCTATTTGTTTTAATCTTAAATAGGTCGAAAAAGAAAATTTAATATCTCCTTCTTTCATACAAGACGAACACAAAAAAGCCTCTGCATCTTTGCTTAAAAACACACTGCCGTTAAGCTCCTCGCCACAGTTATAACAGCCCGAAAAATCATAGCCGTACCCCGCTAAGGCAAGGGCGTCCGACAAGAACTTTACAGCCACGCTCTTTTTTGCTCCGCCGAGCATTGTTTCATACGCCGTAATAAGACTTTTAAAAGCGTATTCGTTCGCCTCGTTTTTAAACAAAAAAGCAGTACATTCGCTTATCAAACAAGCCGAAAAGTACGCCGATAAGTCGCTAGTCAAAGAAAAATAGCTTCTTTTACAGTCGGCGTTCACAAGCGTCAATCTTCCGCATTTCTCGGATATTTTTATAGAAGAAAAACAAAAAGGCTCGGCTGAAAATTTCAGTCTTGCCTTGTCTTTTTTTACCCCTTTCGCCCCGACGGATATAACTCCCCTTTCAAGCGTGAAAAAGGTTATCATTTTGTCGTTTTCGCCGTAGTCCGTACTTTTAAGCGTTACGGCGTTTAAAATTTCTTCCATTTTATTACCCTTTAAGTCTTTTGTATAGGTTGTAATAATTTATGTCGCCCGTCTTTTCAAAAAGTTCCCATGCGACGTCTTCCGCCTTCTTTTTAATCATACGCGCCCTCCTTTAAAGAGAGTATACGCAATTTTTAATTTTCTTTGTATCCGTATTCTTCTAGTAAATCTTTTCTGTTTCTCCAGTCTTTTTTTACTTTTACGAACGTTTCCAAAAAGACCTTCGCTCCCAAAAATTTTTCCATATCGGCACGAGCGAAACTAACCGTTTCTTTAAGCTTCGTTCCGCATTTACCTATTAAAATAGCTTTATGGTTATCCTTTTCGCACACGATATCCAAGTTTACGTAATAACTGCCGTTATTTCGCCTAGAAAACTCGTTTACAACTATCGCTACGCCGTGCGGAATTTCTTTATCGTATTTAAGCAAGATTTTTTCACGCATAATCTCGCCGACCATAAACTTTTCGCTTTTATCGGAAATGATATTTTCATCGAAAAGCCTATCCCCCTCGGGAAGATATTTAAGCAAACACTTTTTAAGCTCTTTTAAATTTTTTCCCTTTCTCGCCGATACGGGCACTATTTCTTTTATTTCCTCGTACCCGCCGAACGCTTGCAAGCATGCGGGAATATTTTCTTCCGGCATAATATCTATTTTGGTAAGCGCCAAAACGATAGTTGCGCCCGTTTTTATAATTTTTTCCAAAAGACGAAGGTCAACTTCTTTTACGCCGTCGTGAATATCGGAAACGAACAACACCAAGTCCACATCCCTTGCCGTTTGTTCGCCTGTTTTTATCATTCTTTCGCCTAAAAGCGAACTGCCCGAATAAACCCCCGGGGTATCTTCGAACACTATTTGATATTCGTCCGTATTAAGTATCCCTATTATTCTGTCCCTCGTGGTTTGAGGCTTGGGAGAAACAATGGATATTTTCTCGCCCACCAACACGTTTACCAAAGTGGACTTACCAGCATTAGCTCTGCCGACTACCGCAACCGTACCGCTTTTCATCTATCCTCTCCTATCTTTTGCATAATTTCGTCTTCGAGCTTACGCATCTCAAGCCTGTCGTTTTCATCGATATGGTCGTACCCCATTAAATGCAACAATGCGTGAACGGTTAAAAACGTAAACTCTCTCTTTTCCGAATGTCCGTACTCCACGGCTTGCTCTTTCGCCCTTTTTACGCATATCGCAACGGAGCCTATAAACAACGCTTTTTCATCGTAATCGTATTCCGTGGCGTAATCTTTTTTAGTCAATACTTTTCCTCTTATTCCGTCGAGCGACGGGAAAGACAACACGTCCGTAACCTTGTCTACCGCCCTATATTCGGCGTTGAGTTTTCGTATTTCTTCTTCGTCGCAAAAGATAAGTTCGGAGTAAAGATTTTCTTTTTGTTTAAGCGTTTCAAAAACCGTTTTACCTATTTTATCCGCGTCTATATATTCGTTTTCGTCGCAAAATATTTTAATTGTCATCTTCGATACCGCTCTTTTTGATTTTAAGTTTAGGATATTTTAATCTGCTATGATATACGCCCGCAAGACAGTTGACTATAGCCATTCGTATTAAGTCTAAATCTTTTAAAGTAATATCGCAATCGGCAAACTGTTCTAAATCCATTCTTTCTTCTATTATTTCGCTTACGGCTTTATAAACCTTTTCAAAAGACCTGTCCGCCATAGTTCTTACTTTCGCCTCGCTTGCGTCGGCTATCATTATTATACATGCGATTTTAGTGCTAGGTTTAGGTCCGATATAAGAAAACTCCTTAATATCGACGTCGTTTTCCGTTAATTTTTTCGCCTTTGCGTAAAAATATTTTATTGGAAGCGTTCCGTGGTGTTCTCTCGCAACGTCGGCAAGAAAATCGGGCAAGTTGTTTTCTTTTATGAATTCCGCTCCGCCTACGGTATGAGAACGAATAATATCGGTAGAAAGCTCGGGCGTAAGTTCGTCGTGCGGATTATACCCTTGCTGATTTTCGGTAAAGTAATCGGGCTGTCTTAATTTTCCTACGTCGTGGTAGTATGCAGCCGCCCTCGCTTGCAAAACGTTTTCACCGATTGCCCCCGCGCACGCCTCCGCCAACGTTGCCACCGTGAGCGAATGGTTGTACGTTCCCGGCGCATTGTTCCTAAGTTCCGTTATTATTTTTGCGTTAGTATTCGTAATTTCCGCCAAACGAAAATCCGTTACTATATTAAACACGCTTTCGTATATAGGCAACAAAACCGTGGTAAACACGACCGAAAAAATTCCCGAAGCAAGACAATAAAGCGCAAGTTTTAAATTGTCCTCCCATTTAGGCAAATAATTTATCCCCATTGCCAAAGCGAACGTAGGCAAACTTAAAATAAAGCCCGCAAGAATTATTTTTACTCTCCCCGTTACTCCGTTTAATAAATATACCGAAGACACACCGCAAATAATATTGAGCACCAATGCGCAGTAAATTACCGTGGGAGAAAGCCCCGACATAGTAAACGCGTCGAATAAAAAAATCAAAACGGCGGAAATCGTATTAAGAAAAACAGCCGACCTTCTGTCTATTAAAAATAAAGTTAATAGTGCGCCGAACGCAAACGGACGCGCGTAAACGGCAAAATCATATCTTAAATACCTCGCGACGCAAAAATCTATTACGAGCGTTACTTCCAATATCAAAAAAACCATATGAGCGTTTTTTTGCTTAACCATAAAATCTTTGTATTCTTTGGAGAAATACACGTATACGATAAAGACTAACAATATCACTCCCGAAACAAAATTTATGAAATTTTTTAAAGTGTCGGTTTCGGAAAAATATTGTTTAAAGGCAATACCGTTATTACAGTTAAGCACAATCGCCAACACTCCTAGCCCTATCAAAATTAAAGTGTGTAACGCAAAAATCAATATTCTTTTTACGTAATCTCCGACTTTTAATCGGTTGTCTTTTAAAGACTGCATTTTTATCCTTATCTCCTTTTATCCTTTTCGCTTTGTTCGTAAGCTTTAATTATTTTCATCACCAGCGGATGCCTTACAACGTCCGAAGCGGTGAGTTTAACAATGCCTATTCCCTTAACGTTTTTCAATATTTCGGTTGCGTGAATAAGTCCGCTTTTTTTGCCGACAGGCAAATCTATTTGCGTAACGTCGCCCGTTATAACCATTCGGCTTCCCTCTCCCATACGGGTTAAAAACATCTTCATTTGCTCTTTCGTGGTGTTTTGAGCCTCGTCTAAAATTATAAAGGAATTATTCAGCGTTCTGCCTCTCATATAGGCGAGCGGAGCTATCTCTATAACGCCTTTTTCAATAAGTTTTTGATAGCTGTCAAGCCCGAACATTTCTTGTAAAGCGTCATATAGAGGTCTTAAATAAGGGTCAACCTTGGATTGAAGATCCCCCGGCAGAAAGCCCAAACTTTCTCCCGCTTCCACCGCAGGACGGGTGAGAATGATTTTTTCAACCTCTTTTTTACGAAATGCGGAAACAGCCGTCGCCACGGCAAGATAAGTTTTACCCGTTCCCGCAGGTCCGACGCCGAAAACGACTTCGTTTTTATAAATACTGTCGACGTATTCCTTTTGTCCGAGAGTTTTATACTTTATTTGTTTCCCCTTAGGCGTTACGGTTATAACTCCGCTTAATACGTTTTCCACTTGGTCCGCGTTGCCTTGTTTGGCAAGTTCTATGCAATATAACACGACCGAAGAATCTATCTGCTCGCCCTTTTTTATTATGCGTATAAGCTTGTCCATAACGGCAAGGCACACTTCTACGTCCCTTTCCTCGCCTATTATTTTAAGCTTGTCCCCGTCCACGAAAACCATAGTTTCCGTAGAAGAAGCGACTATCTTTAAATTTTCGTCAAACGTTCCCAACAGTTTTGCCAAAACGTCTACCGAAGATATTTCTATTTCCGCCGTTTTTTTCATTTTATCCCCTTTTTGGTTTTACGAAAAACCGCCCGTTTCGTACGTTACGATATAACGCAGTTTTACGCTTATTTTATCACCGTTTTCGATTATTTCGTAATCGTAGTATTCCTCTTGTCCGCAGTTTATTTCGGCTTGAAGCAAAGCAAGTTCTTTTTCTTGCGCTTTTCCCGAATAAGACTGCTCGTAATAAAAAGCGGTCAACACTTTAACCCTTGCCACAACGAAAGAAGAATATTCTCCGAAATCGGTAAGCCTTGTTCCGCTGACCAAAACTTCTCCCTTTTTTACTTGGTCGCCTACATTTTTTAAAGCGGTTCCCCTTAAAACTTCCGTCGAATAAACCACTCCGTCCACGTCCGACGCTATTTCCTTTACGTCAACGTCTATTTTTGCGGGCGAACTGTTCGCCTTATGCACGGTAAAAACCAAATAGTTTCCGTTTTTTTGAGCCGAAGCGTAACAAATAAGCGGATTTTCGTCGTATAATGCGTCGGAAAGGGCTTTTAAGTCAACGGACGAAAAACGAGTATATTTTTTTACGCCGTTTTTTTCAAGAACGCTAAAAACGTCTTTTTTGAAAAAATCCCCGTCGCCCTTTATTTTTACGCCAAGTATAAATCCGTTGGCGATAAACGAACCGAGCACGAAAAACGCTACCCCTAATAAAACCCCCGTTTTTTTAAGGCAATATTTAAAAAAGGATAACACGCCTTTTTCTTTTACGCTCTTATTGTACCAACAATTTCCGAGTAATGCAATAAATTTATCGCTATCTTTTGCGTCTATAGTTATAAGTAAATTGCCTTTTTTGTTATATTTTAGGTTTTTAAAGTCGATTTTACGCGCGTTAAGATTAGACAAAAGCAACGAAAAATTTTTACCTACTATTTCGTATTCCGAGCAAAAAGAAAACTTTTTCATTTTCTTTCCACCGATTTAACCTTTCCGCCTATCGCCAAATCCTCTCCGCAACGTTTTAGTATACTCAAATCGTCGCCTTTTATTATCAGACACCCTTTTTTAAGAATTACTTCCACTCTGTCGGGAGCATAACTTTTTAGCGATTTTACGCCCTCCAAATAAATACCTTTATCGCCCAGAATTTCTATGCGATAATTTTGCGGTAATATTTCGCCTATTTTTAAAGCTTTTGCAAGTTCGTCTATAAAGCTCATAAAAACCTTCCTGAAATATATTTATTTTGAAAAGTCTTTACGTATTCTTTACGTTAATCCAAAAGCTCCTTAATTTTTCCGTAATCGCTTTTAGGTAAAGGACAAATCGTCTTTTTGTCGCCTTGTTTTAGCGTTACTTTTACGGACAATAACCCCTTTTTCACAAAAATCTCGGCATCCGACAAATCGAACTTACAAAAAGAAGCGATTCCGTCGTGCATACGTGTTACGAGTACGGACCTATCAGTAACCGTAAACACGGTGTTTTGGGCTTTTTCGGCATTTTCTTGAATAATTCCAACCCAAAAAATCGCAATAATAAGGTCGATTATTAGCTTTATTACAAACGCCGACACCAAAAACGCTTTATAAAAAGAACCCGTTTTCGCAAACTTGGCAAATATCAAACCTGCTCCCAAGAAAAAACAATCGAGCAGTACCAGCGTAATGCAAACCACCGCCATTATTAAAGCTTTTATCCCCTTTTTATAGCTAAATCTTCGGCTATAAGTCGTTTTTTCGCCTTCGGAGAGTAAAAAATCAAACTCTTTTTTCAAATTGACGTTTTTCAATTAGCTTTCCCCCTTCTATTAAAAACCTTGTGGAATTTACCGTTCCTATCACGTCTTCGTCAACGTCGGTACAAGTAATTATAGTTTGCACGCCGTCTATTCTGTTAAGAAGTTTTTTCTGTCTTGTCTTATCTAATTCGCTTAACGCGTCGTCCAAAATCAATACGGGGCTTTCTCCGTAACGTTCCTTAAAAATCTCCGTTTCGGCAATTTTTAAGGATAGCGCCGTAGTTCGCATCTGCCCTTGAGAGGCGTAAGTTTTTACGTCTTTGCCGTTTATGGTGAGCTTTAAATCGTCCCTGTGCGGACCTATCGATGTGTACCCGAGTTCCATATCTTTTTCACGCCTAGAAGATAAATCCGCCAAAAAGGCGTCGGCGATTTCCTTTTCGCTACCTTGATAGCTGTGGTCGAACCCGACTTCCAACTCTTCCGCTCCGTCCGTTAAATAAGCGTGAACTTCTTTTGCTTTCGGCGCAAGTCTACTCAAAAAATTATTTCTGTCCGCAATAATTCCCGCACACACGGGTACAAGTTGCGTGTCCCATATGGCAAGCGTTGCGTTTATTAAATTTTTATCGTCGTTTTTAAGTAAATTGTTCCTTTGAGCGATTATTTTTTTATATCTTTGAAGTCCGTAAAAATAACTTCTTTTTATCTGCGATACGGAAATATCTATAAACCTACGTCTGTCTTCGGGAGCTTCGGTTACGAGCTTTAATTCTGACGGGTTAAAATACACGGCGTTGATATTACCTAGTATTTCTCCTATTTTTTTTATCTCCGTACCGTTTACGAAAATGACTTTATCTTCTCCGCTGTAAAAATTAGCCTCCGTGGACACCAACCCCGCTCTCGTTTCGGCAACTGCTTTAATTCGACTTTTATTTTCTCCGTAACGAATAAACTGTTTTTCCTTTCTGGCTCTGGGGGAATATCCCGTGCAAAGATAAAACACGGCTTCCACGCAGTTGGTTTTACCTTGCGCGTTATTTCCGTACAAAACGTTCACGCCTGAAGAAAATTCGAAGTTTTCCGAAAGGTAGTTTCTGAAATTGTCCAGAGATAAATTTTTTATATACATAATTTTTAAAGTTTTATTTCCTTGCTTTTTGGATTTAATTTATATATAATTATAAATACTTTAACCGTTAATGTCAACCAACTTAACGATATGAGGTGATTTATGAAGTTACACGAAATTTTATGGAAGGAAATACTGGAAAAGCTAGAAACCAAAGTTTCTATTCTGGTATTCGAAACTTATATAAAAAACATTACGCCGACGGATATAAAAGGCTCGACCATTTATCTTTCGGCTCCGACGGAGCTTATAGCGAGCACCGTTGACAAACAATGCTCCAAAGCGTTATTGCAATCTTTTGAAGAATCGGGTACGCAAATAACCGATTACTCCATTTCTTGCAAGGATTCCCCCGTCACAATTTCTCCCGTAGTCAACGAGGTAGAAGAACTTTCTTCTAAAATAGACCCTAATTATACTTTCGATAATTTCGTAGTAGGCAATTCCAACCGTATGTTATGGGCGGCGGCAAAAGCGGTGGCGGAAAACCCGGGAAACACCTATAACCCCCTTTACATATACGGCGGAACGGGACTCGGAAAAACCCATATAATGCACGCTATAGCAAACCATATCAAAAGCCAAAACCCGAAGGTAAACATTTTATACGCCACTTGCGAAAAGTTTACCAACGACCTTATCGCAGGAATAAAATCGGGACGCGCCTTTTCCGACGGCGGAGCGCAAGACTTCCGCAACAAGTATAGGAGCGTTGACGTTTTAATTATAGACGATATACAGTTTTTGGCGAAAAAACAATCTACTCAGGAAGAGTTTTTCCACACCTTTAACGAACTTTACTCTCAAAGCAAACAAATAATTTTATCTTCAGACGTTCCCCCAAGTGAAATCGAAACGCTTGCCGAACGTTTGAGAACCCGTTTCGAAGGCGGACTTATGGCGCAAGTCACTCCCCCCGACATAGAAACGAAAATCGCCATTCTTCAAAAGAAAGGCGAATCCAAAAAAGCGATTATTTCCTACGACGTGGCAAACTTTATCGCCGAGCACAGCAATAACGACGTGAGAAGTTTAGAGGGACTTTTAAACAAAGTTATTTTCGCTTCCCTTTTACAAGAAAAACCCATCACGGTAGAGCTTGCCAAAAACGCAATAAAGCAGTCCGGTACTACGGAAAATAAAGAGGCGCTTTCGCCCGACGACGTAATAAACGAAGTATGCAAATTCTTCAATATTTCCAAAAGCGATTTAATAGGAAAAAAGAAAAACAAGGAATTCGTAGAACCGCGAATGATAAGCGCATACTTAATGACGGAACTTTTAAACGTTCCGCTTATAGCGATAGGTAAAGCCTTGGGCGGAAGAGATCACACCACCGTCATTCATTCAAGAGATAAAATAGCCGACCTCATAAATAAAAACGTAAGAGTGTCGACCAACGTAAACGATATAAAAAACTTACTTTTAAAAAAATAAACTTTTGTGGGGAAACAGAGCGTTTTCCCTAAAAAACTATTATGGAAAATTATTTTAATCAAGGCGAATACGACGCAATAGTCGTCGGTGCGGGACACGCTGGTTGCGAAGCGGGGCTAGCCCTTGCCCGTACGGGACTTAAAACTTTAATAATAACCACGGACTTGAACAACGTGGCGTATATGGCGTGCAACCCCTCTATCGGCGGTACGGCAAAAGGACATTTGGTCCGTGAAATAGACGCGCTCGGCGGAGAAATGGGCGTAAACATAGGCAAAACCTGCCTACAAATAAAAATGCTCAATTCGGGCAAAGGCTCCGCCGTACAATCGTTAAGGGCGCAAGCGGACAAGTATGCGTACCATACCCAAATGAAAAAAACGCTTGAAAACACCCCGAATCTTCAACTTTTACAAAGCGAAGTAACCGAGGTTTTGGTTGACAACGGCGAAGTAAAAGGAGTTATCACCTCTTTCGGCGGAAAAATCACGGCAAAAGCAGTCGTGTTATGCACGGGCGTGTATTTAAACGGAACGTGTATCACGGGCGAATATTCCGAAAATATAGGACCTTCGGGCTTTAAATCGGCAACAAGCCTCACCGAAAGTCTACGCAAAATCGGTTTTGAAATACGCAGGTTTAAAACGGGTACTCCCGCAAGAGTGGACGCAAGAACCATTGATTTTTCCCGTCTTGAAATTCAAGAAGGCTCGTCCGACGTTTATCCTTTTTCTTTTATGGACGAAACCGTTCCCGAAAAACAAACGCCTTGCTACCTTGCTTACACCAACGAAAAAACACACGAAATCATTCGTAAAAACTTACACCGCTCCCCCTTATACAACGGGCTTATTACGGGTACGGGACCTAGATATTGCCCCTCTATCGAAACCAAGGTAGAACGCTTTGCCGAAAAGGAAAGACACCAACTCTTTTTAGAACCCGAGGGAGCAAACACTAACGAAATTTACGTTCAAGGAATGTCCACTTCTCTTCCGCACGACGTTCAAATAGAGATGTACCACACTATAAAGGGACTTGAAAATTGCGAAATAATGCGCTATGCGTACGCTATCGAATACGACTGCATAAACTCGCTCGATTTATACCCCACTTTACAGTTTAAAAAGGTAAAAGGACTATACTCGGCAGGGCAAATAAACGGCACCAGCGGATACGAAGAAGCGGGCGTTCAAGGACTTATAGCGGGACTTAACGCTTCTTTATGGCTAAGAGGTCAACAACAAATAGTCTTGGGAAGAGACCAAGCTTACGCAGGCGTTTTGATAGACGATTTAGTTACGAAAGGCACTAACGAACCATACCGTATTATGACTTCCCGTGCCGAATACAGACTTTGTTTAAGGCAAGACAACGCCGATTTAAGACTTACCGAAATAGGAAGAAAAGCGGGACTTGTAACGGACGCAAGGTGGGAAAAATACTTAAAGAGAAAGTCGGATATTGAAAATGCTTACGCCGAATGTAACGTCTCTCACCCGTTAAACGAGATAAAGGAATTTTTAACCAAGCAAGGGCAAGAACTCCCCAACGGCGGATTAAAGTTTTCAGATATGATTAAAAGGTGTATTCCCTTAAAAGCGATAAAGGAACATTTTAATGCGTTAAAAGGCTACTCTTACGACACCTTGGAAACGGTAGAAACCACCATAAAGTACGAAGGCTATCTAAAAAAGGAAAAAGAGAACGTCGAAAAAGCCAAAAAGTTAGAAGAAAAGCTTTTACCCGACGATATAAACTACGACGAAATTTACGGTTTAAGGCTGGAAGCAAGGCAAAAACTAAACCAAGTCCGCCCCTTTAATTTAGGGCAAGCGGGAAGAATTTCGGGCGTAAGCCCCGCCGACGTTTCCGTACTTATGGTATATTTAAAACAACGAAACAATTAAACAAAAACTCAACCCCGTAACCTATTGCGTTACGGGGTTTACAAATAGTTTTGTAAATAAGATTATATTTTTTTCCTGATTTCTTCTTTATATTTTTCTACTTGTTGTTTAATTCTACTTAATAATCCGGCGCTGTCGCCGTGTACTTCATCTTTTTCAATTTCTATCAAAGGTAAATTATGTTTTTTATATAAAGCTCGCTTTTCTTCTTTATTTAAATTATAGTCGTAATCTTTATCAATACCCCAAAGTTCCACGTATATTCCGTATTCGTCGGTAATATGAATATACCAATCGCAAACCACCATTCTTTCCGTTATTTGAGTTACTACTTGTTCATAAACATGCTTATCTTTCAGTCTAAATAATAAATTATCAATTGTTTCTTCTCCGTCACTTTTTACAAAATGTCCGTCTATAGCACGCTTAATGCCGGGCGTATTTAAATATTTATCTATTTTTTCTTTTTCGGAAACTTCTTTTTTACTTTCTTTTTGTTGCTTATTGTTTCTATATGTTTTTATATCCGCTATATCGTCAAACACTTTATTAAATAAAGCGTCTCTATTGTATATTTTTTTATTTAAATCTGCAAGAGTAAACAATTTTATTAAATGATTTTGAAATATTCTTTCGTCAGAGTATTCTGAACGATAAATATAATTTTTTAAGTTGAAATAATAATCGTTTAGGCCCGTAGTAGTTATATTTTTATCAATCATACTAATGTGATTATTCGATATTTTATAACAATCGTTACAAATTAGTTTATTTTTAGTCGGGCTATCGCATATCGGACATTTGTGTCCGCCTTTTTCTTTTAAATCTCTCGATGTCCCCTCAAAGGCACTCGCCCCTTCACACGAACAAGGCTTATCGGTTGCATGCCATTTACCGCACTTTTCACACTGCACTATTTTTCCGTTTTTTAAATCATTAGCGTGTTTTCGACACAACTTATCTTTCCTATAATTTCCCATATAAGAACTCGTTACTTCTCCACAAATAGGACATTTTAATTCTTCCATTCTCTTTACCTCCGTAAAACAAAACGCATTTACCCAAAAAGAGTAAATGCGTTGACGCAACTTCTCTTTTTGATTTTTTTGTCGTTCACACAATTTTTATCACAAGCAAAAGAGAAATATCGCCCAATATTCCTTGTGATAAAATATTTCATTGTGTGAACCGTTATATTATACCTTACGTTAAAGCAAATGTCAATTTTTTTTGGAATTTTATTTAGCGTAATACATAAATAGCCGTTATGCAAAAGCATAACGACTCCTTTAAAATTAAATTTATTTTTGTGAATTCATAATATCCGTTATTACGGGACCGATAAAGCTCACTTCGTCACGAGGCGTCATAGAATAAGAATTATATTTCTTTTCGGCAAGTTCGCCCGCCACTCCGCATATAAAACAAGCGCACGCAGTGTTGAGTAAATCGCTTTTGGACGAATGCGCGCTTACACCCGTAAGCACTCCCGTTAAACAATCTCCGCTACCGCCTTTCGCCATTCCCGAACAACCCCTGTCGCAAAGCAGTACTTCTTTTCCGTCCGAAATAATCGAAGTCGCACCTTTTAACAGCACCGTAACGTTGTATTTTTTGGCGAAATTTTTCACCACGTCTATCGGGTTTTTCAAAATCTCCTCCGACGGCATGGAAATAAGTCTTGTAAACTCCCTTAAATGCGGAGTGAGAATAACCTCGCCCACGGCGTCTTTAAGCCTGTCCACGCCTATTCTCGACAAAGCGTTAAGCCCGTCTGCGTCTATTATCAATTTTCCCGTAAAATTATCCAATAAATAACCTACTATTTTTTCATTTTCTCTGCCTTCTCCTACTCCGCAACCGAACCCCACGGTTCTAACGTTTTTGAGTAGCTCTTCAAACTCCCTTTTGTCGAATTTTATTCCGCCCTTACCGCTTTTTAACGGGAAAAGCGTACTTTCGACCACGTACGGCATAACGGAATCCTTTATACAGTCGGGCACCGCAAGTTTAACTACCCCCGCCCCCGCTTTCAGCGTTCCGAGCGCCACGGAAGCGAGTTTTACCGCTCCGCTATATTTAACGCTTCCGCCGATTAACGCCGTATAGCCGTATATTCCCTTGTGCGTATTGCTTTTTCTTTTAGGGAAAATTTCCACGAAGTCGCTTTTTTCAACGAGCCTTGCTTGTACGTATTGTAAAGGGATTCCTATATCGGCAACCCTTATTTTACCGACAAAATCTTTTGCGTCGTTTAAAAAATGCCCCGTTTTTAAATTGTTTACGGCAATGGTCAAATCCGCCTTTACGGAAGTTTTGCCTATACCGTTGTCGCCGTTTAATCCGCTTGGAATATCCACGCTGATTTTATACGCATCTTGAGCGTTTATCGCGTTTATTACCGTTTTTACGTCCGACTTCAACTTCCCGAAAAATCCCGTTCCCAGCACGGCGTCCACTATCACGTCGAACGAAGAAAAATCGAACTCGGTCGAAAAATTAGTATATTTTATCCCCGTTTTTTTTACTTTATCGAAATAAAACAACCCCTCTTTGGAAAAGCCGTCTTTGCACAACAATACTTCCGTATAAACGCCCTTTTCTTTAAGGAGTAAAGCAAGAACAAGCCCGTCACCGCCGTTGTTTCCGCCACCGCAGGCAATAAGCACCCTTTTACCCGTAAAATCATACGCGGAATACACGGCTTTGCCCGCTTTAAGCATAAGCCATAATGCGCTTTCTCCCTTTTCAATGGCCAATTTATCGCTTTCTTTAGTTGCAGTTGCCGAAATTACGTCTTTCATACTTTATATACCACATCTCCGTTTATTAAAGTCGCTTGAACCTTAAAATTATCGTCCAACACGGCAAAATCCGCCTTTTTCCCTACGGTAATACTGCCTATCTCGTCAAACACGTTTAAACTCTTTGCGGGATTAACCGTTGCGTAGTCTACCGCCGTGCAGAAATCGACGCCGACCTTTTCGACCATATTTTTTACCGCTTCGTTCATCTTTAAAACGCTACCCGCAAGCGTACCGTCTGCAAGTCTTGCCTCCCCTTCTTTTACGAAAACCTTTTGTCCTCCGAGTTCGCTTTCCCCGTCGGGTAAATGCTTGGCTCGCATAGAGTCGGTTATTAAAATCAGTTTATCCTTCGGTTTATTTTTAACGAGAATTTGAACCGCTTCTTTGCAAACGTGAACCAAATCGCAAATAAGCTCGCAATAAAGTTCGTCTAATAGCAGTCCCGCTCCGACCACGCCCGCCTCTCTATGGTGCAACGGCGTTTGAGCGTTATAGGTATGCGTTACAGAGCCTAGTCCCCAAGCTACAGCTTTTTTTACCGTTTCAAACGAACCGTTAGTATGCCCCGCAGAACAAACTATCCCTTTACCGCTTAAATACTCCACAAGCTCCTTTGCTCCGTCCTCTTCGGGAGCAATCGTAACGACCTTAATTTTATCACCGCTAGCCTTTAAAAACCGTTCCATAAGTCGTTTATCGGGATTTTTTATATATTCTTCGGGCTGAGCACCCTTATATTTTTTCGAAATAAACGGACCTTCTAGGTGAACGCCTAAAACTTTTGCCCCGTTAGAACGGTTATAATTCTTCACTGCGGAAAGAGCTTTTACAATGTTTTCTTCGCTCTGCGTCATAGTGGTAACGCAAAAAGAAGTAGTTCCCTCTTTTATCAAGTTACTTGCTATAACGCCTATTTTTTCCGTGTCGCCGTCCATTCCGTCGGCTCCGCCCGCTCCGTGAACGTGCCTATCTATAAACCCCGGGACTACTACGCCCTTAAAAGGGTATTGTTCGTCTATCGGCAAGTTTTCGCCCACCGCCGAAATTATACCGTTTTCCACGGCAACGTCGCTACTCACTAAGCCTTTACCGTATATATAAACTTTTGCGTTTTTAAAACCTTTCATTTTTTGCCTCTAAAAAGATTGTAGCACAATATTTTATTTTTGTCGATAGAAATGCCGTTTTTCTTTAACGAAAAGCTTTTAAACTCCGAAATATTCCTTTAACGCTCTATCGCATACGACTTTTTCGTTTTCGTCTATTCTAACGAGCGGTGAACGCAATTCGTTTTTACATAAACCGAGCCTACTCATAACGTATTTTACGGGAATGGGGTTCACCGAACAAAATAGCGCCCTTATAAGAAAATCGTATTTTAACTGTAAACGCCTCGCTTTCTCCGTTTGTCCGCTAAAATAGTTTTGGCAAATTTGCCCTACGGCTTTCGGACAAACGTTTGACAACACCGAAATAATTCCTTTTGCCCCCAACGACAAAAAGGGAACTATGCAACCGTCGTTTCCGCTGTAAAAAGCCAAATTTTTGCTTGACGTAAGAGAACGTGCAAGTTTTTCTATATTGCCGTCCGCCTCTTTTACCGCAACGACGTTTTTTATCTTTTCGAGTTCCGAATAGGTTTCGGGCAAGACGGACAACCCCGTTCGAGAGGGAACGTTGTATACTATAAGCGGTTTATCTGAAAAGCGAGAATAATTTTTAAAAAGCTCCGTTATCCCTTTTTGCGTGGTTTTATTGTAATAAGGCGTAACCATAAGCATTGCGTCGGCTCCGCTTTCGGTTGCGTCTAAAATAAGTCGTTTAGCGACTTCTTCGCTGTTCGAACCCGCACCGACTATTAAGGGAATTTTCCCTTTTACCTTTTCTTTTGTAAATTTTATCAACTCTTTGCGTTCTTCGTAAGAAAGCGTTGACGCTTCCCCCGTCGTTCCGCATAAGACAAGAGCGTTTATTTTCGCCTTTAATTGTAAATCTATTAAATTTTCGAAAGCATAAAAATCTATTTCTTTATTTTCGTTAAACGGCGTAACCATAGCCGTGGCAACGCCTTTAAAAATTAGTTTCTTCATAATATAAATTATGAATTAACGTAAAAATTTGCTTATTCGTCGGAACACTTTTTTTGAGTTTAGCGTAGTATATATTGACCGACAAAAAGGTCAAAGATAAAATGAGCCGATTTATTTACCACCCCCACAACTAAAGAGCTGTTTTTATCTTTTTGCCATTTTTCATAATTCATCACTCCTAAAAATAAGGCTCGCCGTTTTCGGCGAGCCGTTTTTTAGTAGTTCAACAAATGTTTTTTAAAGGTTAATGCGATAGGCGCATTCTGTATTTCCTTTCCCACCTCTTCCACGGAAGAAGCGTCCTTTATTTTGAAATACAACTCGTTTCTTATTTCGTTTTTGCCTTGCATTAAGCTTATTATCGAATACGCCCTTTCCTTTACGTATTTTAAGTATGAAAACTTGGCGTAGTCCACTTCTATTATATATTCGTCTTTCGGGTTGTAGTTGTTTAACTCAACCTTTAAGCACTCGCCCTCGTCAAAGTAGGCAAAAGTCTTTCTCTCGTTGCGGTAAACCGTCGCAGAACCCGTCTGTACGTTTTTAAAAAGTACCTCTATAGTGCGGTTTTCGACTAACTGCTCGCCTATAAAGTTTATTGAAAGGTACTGTTTGTCGCCGTCGTTATAGGTTCTGAATATCGTTTGCGCCTCGCCTTTTTCGTTGTCCTCGTACAAGATAAACTCGCCGTTTCCGTTGTATACTTCAACGCTCAACTTTTGCGGAACAAGACAAGAATTGCCCTTTTCATTACTTCTCACTATCACGCTTCCCTCTTTTGCGAAAACGGGGATAGAGTCTAAAAATCTATAAAGCGTAACTTCTCTTTCACCCTCGAAAACTTCACCCGTAAAAATATCCGTCCACTTGCCCTCGGGTATCCAAGCCTTTACGGACGAAAGCCCGCTAGAAGAAGGCGAGGTTATCGGCACGACCAAAAGTCCGCCGAAAAAGTATTCGTTTTTGTAGGCGTACGCCTTTTCGTTGTCGGGATAATAATAGTAAAGCGGTTCTACTAGCATATCGCCTTGCGTATGGCATTTATAGTTCAATGAGTAAATAAACGGGATTAAGCTATGCCTAAACCTTAAAGCGTTTGCAACGAGTTCGCCTATTCCGTTGGGATAAAACCAAGGCTCTTTACTCATCATTTTATCGTTGCAACTATGCAACCTCAAAATCGGAGAAAATACCCCGTACTGCACGCTTCTTAGGTATAGTTCGTCGCATTTTTCACCGTAGAAATGTCCGCCTATGTCGTGCGACCACCAGCCGTAACCTACGTTGCTCGCCGTAGCCGTAAAATACGGTAAATATTTTAGGGTGTTCCAAGTAATTAAGGTGTCGCCCGAAAAACCAAGCGGATACCTTTGCGCTCCCGCCCCGCAAAAACGGGATAAAATAACGCCCTTTTCTCCCTTTCTTTCGGAGTTTAAAAAGTGGTAATGGTTGAGCAGTAGCAACGGGTCTACCCCTTTACGCATACTTTTTTCGCCCTGTTGCCAATCTATCCACCAAAAATCAACGCCGTCGTGCTCGTAAGCGTTATGTATAATTCTAAAATAGCTATCTAAAAACTTTTCGTCCGTTAAATCGAATTTTATTACTTCGCCCGTGTCGCCTTTTCCCATAGCAAGAGCAAAATCTTTATAACAGTCCTCGAACCACCTAACGCCGAGCGCAGGGTGAACGTTAAGCGTAATTTTTAAATTTCTTTCCTTTATTTTACGCAAAAATCTTTTGTAATCGGGGAAAAGCTCTTTGTTCCAACTGTAACCCGTCCAACCGTCGTTTCCGCCGTAAAATTCGGTGTTTTTCCCGCTTTCGGTAATTTTGAAATCCTCGTCGAGCGTAGTGGAATAATGCCAGTCCATATCTATGGTGGCAACGGTTAACGGTATATCTTTTTCGGCAAATTTATCAAGGAGGTGAATATACGATTTTTCGTCGTAAACGTAATATCTACTCCACCAATTTCCCAAAACGTAGCGTGGAAGAAGCGGAGTTTGACCGCTTATTGCCAAAAAATCTTTAACCGCTTGCTTATAATCTTTTCCGTAAGCAAAGACGTATAGGTCGACTTCTTTATGGTCTCTCGGATAAAATTGTCCGTCCGAAAGCAACACGCAAGAGGCGGAATCGTCAAGTAACGCCACTCCGCTTTTGGAAATTACACCGTTTGAAAGCTGAATTTTTTTACCATTCGGGAAAAACACGTCGCCGTCGCATTGGTCAAGCGTTCTATAAGTCCCGCCCAAATTTCCTTTGCCGTCAAGCTTAATTTTTTTTCCGCCCGTTAGAATATAGCTACGGGATATATCGTTTAAAAGGTACAGCTCGCAAGCGTCGGTTTTTACCCTGAAAAAGTTTACACCTACGGTTTTTTCGGCGTTAACTTTACCTAAATTTCTAAACCATACGGTAGCGGTCGCCTCGTCGCAAAAACTCTTTTTTGTATCTATTTCAATCCTAAAAAGCCTTTCGGTTATAACGGTAACACGATATTTACCGTTTGAAAAAACGTTGTTTTCGTTCGCCTTGGGAGAGGTTTTAGCAATCAAATATTCTTCCATATATTTCACCTATTTTCGTATTTGCTTAATTATACCAAAAAAAATTTTTATTAGCAA
>CAZRMT010000020.1:0-21916 GCA_964601265.1 uncultured Christensenella sp. | reverse complement strand
GATTTCAATACATATTTGAAAATAATGTCGAAAAATTAACGATATTTATTTCGTTGATATTCATATTAGACAATTTTATATTTTTTTAGACAAATTTTAACAGAATTCTATACATTTTGGCATCCACCAAAACAGTGAAATTATACTATTAAGTGTCACACCAAATCAAATATAAAAAATAACGTTTAAACTTATTTCGTCTATCTTGGACATCTCCTATGATTTTTTGTTGCAGTTGGTAGCCTCATTTTATCATGGGGCTTTTTCTGTCCATTGCCACTGCTTTTTATCTGCCTTTTCCCTTTCTAAACGTTGCACTTAGTTTGCAATTCACTATACGAAAAGAAGCGAGCGTAAAAATTTACACTCGCTTTTTCGCTATTAAACTAGGCATAAAAACAATATATTTTAAGAGTAAAGATCACCAGTGTAGCATTTACCGGCATCTCCCCATGCTTTTAATTCACCTGTGTTAGAACATTCATGAAAAGGAGAATAGGCATCCTTAGCATAGCCGACAATTCCTCCGGCTCGAGCATATCCACCTAATACCATCAAGTGAGCTTCAATGTACCCCGTGTTTTTACATCTAGTATAACGACACTTAGAAGATTCCGTACCCTCTGAAAGACCGACAATTCCACCGGCGACAGCGGCACCTTTTTCAGCAATAACAGTTGCGTTATTAGTGCAGTCTGTAAATTGACACGACACAGCATGTCCTACTAAACCACCCGAATACGACATTCCGCCCCAGCCAGCTTTTAAACTCACCTTTCCGTCTACAGAAACGTTAACAATTAAAGAACTAATTGCTTTGCCGGCTAACGCTCCAATATAAATATCGGGACATTCGTTTGTGCAGTCGATATTTACATCCGTGAAATTAATGTTTTGCACGGTCGCACCATCAAGAGCCGTAAACATACCATAGTAACCGGCTGTCGTTAATCCGCCCGAAGCGGATACGCCTATTATTCTTTTGTTATTACCGTCTAGTATTCCTTTAAACGTTCCTAAATTCCAAAGATTTCCATTTGAAACGATGTCTTTGAGTAATAATAGTTTACTACTAGGATTGTTGGTTACATAATTTTTTAATTCATAGCTTGTTTCAACATAATTATAATCTTCAAAGCCGGATTTTTGTTTATAACGAGCTACAAGAGTAATAGCGCTTGTAAAACACCAACTACCGTTACTATCGGTATAACCGTTTACGTTGGTTTTTGGGAATCCGTTAGAGTCGGTAACTTGTGTTCCGCCCGAGGTATACCAGCCTAAAAATTCATAGTAACCTTCATACGTGGTCGCTTTTGCTTTTCCGAGCGAATTGTTTGTATGATAAGTAACGCTAGTTAAAATGTTTTCGGTAGCGAAATCACCTTTTAACGTTTTACCGTTTTCTGTTACAGAAACGCCGTTAGACGAATTATACTTGTATGTAACCGAATAATTTAAAGGATTCCACTGAGCAGAATAGGTTTTGTTGCCGATACTGCCTTTAGTGATTATTATAGTTTTTCTCGGTTCGCTAAATCCTGAGCCTAACCAACCTACAAACTCATATCCGCTTCTGGTAGGAGCATCGTTAATATAAATATTATCAGATTCAATGGTGTACGAAGTGGGGTATTCTCCTGTTCCGACACCATTAGCAAAATTGAAACTAATAGTATATTCAATCGCCTGCCATTTAGCAGTAAACGTTTTGTGTCCGGTTGAGCCGTTAGGTATTATATTTCCTTCATTCCAACAAACAAAACTATAGCCTGTTCTAGTGGGATTTTCGAGGCGAATTGTATCTGTTTCAATAGTGTAAGTTGACGGGTTCGTTTCTGCGTTTGTTCCGCCGTTTAACTCATAAGTGATAGTATACGTAATAATCGACCATTTTGCAGTTAGCTCAATATTTCCAATGCTACCTTTAGAGATTTTTGTTTCTTTATTGTTTCCTTTATACCAACCGTTAAAGACGTATCCGTCAACGGATAAATCAGTTAAGGAAAACTCATCTTCTACAGTATAGGCGTTCTTGTTGGGATTAGTGTCGCCTTTGACGTTTTTATAAGAGATAGTATATTCTATCGTTTCCCATTTAGCAGTAAACGTTTTATGTCCGGTTGAGCCGTTAGGTATTATATTTCCTTCATTCCAACAAACAAAATTATAGCCTGTTCTAGTGGGATTTTCGAGGCGAATTGCATCTGTTTCAATAGTGTAAGTTGACGGGTTCGTTTCTGCGTTTGTTCCGCCGTTTAACTCATATATGATATTATACACAATCGTTTCATAATTTGCCGTGTAGGTTCTATTTCCCGTACTACCATTATATATTACAAGGTTTTTGTTAGGAGCGGTTAAGTCAGTGCCTGTCCAACCGACAAATCGGTATCCTATTTTGCTTGGATTATTAACACTAATTGCTCCGCTTTCAATTGTGTACCGTTCAATATTACTTGTAGACGTATTTCCGCCGTTCAAGTTGTATGAAATAGTATATACTATTGCCTCCCATTTTGCGTAACAATTAATATTCCCAACGCTTCCTTGTGTAATAGTGGTATTTAGAGGAGTTACCAGATTACTATCACTGTACCAACCTTTAAAAATATATCCTTCTTTTTGGGGCGTCGGAATAGTAAAGGTTTCGGTTTCAATATTATAGTTGATAGGATAGGACTCATCGATAACGACATTATGGTAGATAATACTATAAGCATTTTCCGTCCATTGAGCATAATAAATCTTGTTTCCTATACTATCTTTTTCAATCGAGGATACTTTTGTCCCGCCGTTTTCGGCAGTATACCAACCATTAAAAGCATATCCTTCAACGCTAGATAATTGTGGTAAAGCTTCTCCACGATCTTCAACAGTATAACTTAATTTATCTTTAGAGATAGTAGCGCCTTTAGTATTTTTATAGGTGATAGTATATTCTATCGTGTCCCATTTAGCGGTTAATTCAATATCTCCAACGCTACCATTGGGTATTATTTCTTTCTTTTCATCGCCTTCATACCAACCATCAAACGTATATCCGTCTACACTAATATTTGAAAGAGTAATGTTTGAATATTCTATTGTATAAGTTGTTTCATTAGTGTTGACAGCACCTTTAGTATTTTTATAAGTGATAGTATATTCTATCGCCTGCCATTTAGCGGTTAATTCGATATCGCCAATGCTACCATTGGGTATTACGTCCATCTTTTCATCGCCTTTATACCAACCATCAAACGTATATCCGTCTACACTAATATCTGAAAGAATAATAGCTGAATCTTCTATTGTATAAGTTGTTTTATTAATATTGACAGCATCTTTAGTATTTTTATAAGTGATAGTATATTCTATCGTTTCCCATTTGGCAGTTAATTCGATATTGCCAATGCTTCCTTTAGAGATTTCTGTTACTTTATTGTTTCCCTTATACCAGCCGTTAAAGACGTATCCGTCAACGGATAAATCAGTTAAAGAAACCTCATCCTCTACAGTATATTCGCTCTTATTAGGATTAATGGCGTCTTTTTTAATGTTCTCATAAGTGATAGTATACGTAATAATCGACCATTTAGCCGTTAATTCAATATCGCCAATGCTACCATTGGGTATTACGTCCATCTTTTCATCGCCTTTATACCAACCATCAAACGTATATCCGTCTACACTAATATCTGAAAGATAAATGTTTGAATATTCTATTGTATAAGTTGTTCCATTAGTGTTGATAGCGCCTTTAGTGTTTTCATAACTTATGTTGTAGTTTGTCGCTTCCTTCTCGCTATATACTTGAAAATTATTTTCTTTAAGTGCTTTTATAATTTCATCCCAAGACGCATCTGTAATGGGGTTCCATTTAGCTTCTTTATCTAAATACCAATTGAGAATTTCATATCCGTTCTCTTCAAAAACGGGGGCTTCCCAAATATGATCAGACCATTTTGCGGTAAGCTTGACTACGCCCAATTCGGGTTGCAGTATATCGATTTGCTTGATGATATTGCCGTTTTCATCTTCCCAACCGAGAAAAGTTTTGTATAGTTTTCCGAAGTATTTATAGATTTTATTGTCAGTAGTTATTGCTCTGCATTCAACATTATAAGACCAAGTTAGTTCAGGCAGGGTAATTATAGAATTATTTTCATAGTTGGAGCCATATAGAATATCTTCAATCGGTTTTGAATCGCAACCGTTTATATCAAAGACTATTTTATTTCTCTCCCAACGAGCATAAAGCGTTTGATTATTTTGATACCTATCATAGGCAATAAAATCAGTTGACTTTACATCGGCTGACTTTACAAGGTGTTTACAGTCTGTTTCACAGGTGCAATCCATTCTTGTATACCAACCTACAAACGAGTACCCGAGTCGGTTCATAAAGGCTTCGTATTCTTCAAAATCAACGTTTTCGCTCCATTTTGTGCGGTTGCCGTTTTCATCATAGAATTGTACTATTACGTAGTCGTCGGCATCGTCACAAGTAAAGCCGTTAAGGTTAAAGAAAAGTTTATAATCAGAGCTTAACAAACTTGTACCGTATCTGCCCGAAATAGACTGAAGAATGGCGAGAACGTCAAGCAAGTCCACCTTGCCGTCCAAGTTAACGTCGGCATATTTTGCGTTTACTTGAATTTTATCGCCCTTTTCATCCGTCTTACCCACGATACTCCAAGCGATATAAGTTGCGTCCATAACGTCTACAACGCCGTTGTTAGTTACGTCGCCGGGGAGATGCTCTACAACGGAAATAGTACCGCTTTGAGTCATAAACATTTGGTAATTTTTATCTAAAGTGCAGAATCCGCCCTCAGAACCGTTGCTCATTCCGTATACGACTGAAATATGCTGGTCGCCTTTAGCCTCATCGATATATTTAAAGGTTAGTTTTATTAGATAACCGTCTTCCGTGGTTATGCTTTTACCGTCTCCTGTAGCCCATAAGAAATTGTAACCGTTATACACTTCGTTACGTGTTTGTAATTGTTGAGGGACGATTGAGCTTTCGTCGGCAGAAATAAGTTTCAAACCACTGTCGTATCTAATGCCAAAGGTTGCGCCCATAAAGCCGGGATTGTTTATAATTTGAACGTATACGACGACTTCGTCACCAACGTTTAATACGTATCCGTTTGTAACCATAACAACGGGACGGCTTTCTAGCTCTTTTGTGATTACGTTATAATCGGGAACGTGTTCTTCGTATCCGCAGGAACAAGAGTGAAGATATACTAACGTTCCGTTTTCATCAATATACTCACTAACGGTAAATTGATGCGCTTCATAGTGATTGCCGTTAATACAATAGTGGTACTCATCCGCGGGGTACAAGCCGTTCGATTCGTATCCGCTGTCTAAGGAAGAAACGTAGCTATGAGGAAGAGCTTGAATCCATTCGCTTGCTTCAAAAATATCACCGCATACGGAACAATAAACTTGTTGAGTGTAACCGGGGGTTTGACAAGTTGCTTTTACACCGTCGCTAACGACGTAGTTATGGTATCCCTTTTTATAGTTTCTATGTATAGTTTCTCCGCATAATTGACATTTGCATATTTCATACCCTAAAGTCTTACACGTGGCGGGGACTAAAGAAATATGAATGAAATCATTGTCGGTGTGAGGACATTTTATAAAAATACTTTTTTTGAATTTTAAAATACTACTACTCACCGCAGGCTGTTCGTAATGAATTATTTCTAATTCCTTTTTCCCTGATTCCGACGTGCTGAAACCGGAAATTAACACGTCGTTTTTGTTTTCGGCAGTTATTTCATATTCTTCTATATCGCCGTTAGAGAAGAAGTATTTTAATTTAAATCCGTGTTCAAAGATTTTATCAAGACAATCCGAAGAAGAGTCTCCTATATTAAAGTCCTCGTCTATAAAATCTTCTATTTTCCAATCTACGAGTTCGTTAGCGTTTACGACAATAGTAACGTCGTCGCTCATTAAAGTGCCGTTAACGTAGAAAAAGACTTTAACCGTAATAGATTGCGACGCTTTATCGTTGTGATAAGTATTAAAGCCATAGTATTCCACAATAGAAGCGTCAACGGTTTTTCCGTCTTTATCTACGAATTTAACGTTTTTGACTTTATTTTCTTCGTCGATTAACTTGTTAAAATACTCTGTCAAGTACTTTGCATTGATATCGCAATTATTATTCGTTAACTCAACGTGAATGTCAGACTTGTCGTTAGGTGTGAAAACAGAATTAGAATAATCGGAAATAATTTTTCCGTTTAACGCCGTCAACGCGTCGGAATTTGCTTTAGCTTTCTTTTCGATTAGAGGTGTTTTTAATTTTTTTAAAAAGACATCAGTTATGTCGCCATATTCCATCCAAATAAAATAGTATTCTTCTTTAAATTCTCTTTCAAAAAAGATTTTTTCAAAACCATCAGCTGTCTCAGACGAGCTTAAAGGTATAAACGTAGGATAATATAAACCTTCTTTTAAAGAGACGTTATCCCAAGAGTAACGATTAGATCCCCAGTAAGTTCCTTTATTGTATATCTCGCCTTTACATTCGTTAATATTACATGCCGAATATACGTTTGAAATACATTGAACTGCAGAATCGTCTGCGATGATACCACCCACGAACACCGTTAGGTAAGGCCTTTTACGGTCACTGCTATCCGCTATAGACTTAGCATAAGCCGAAAGGGTCGTATTTTCGCTTACTCGGCAATTTTTAATAACGTTACTTGTCGTTGCGGTAATACCCGCAACGTACAATCCATGTTTGTTATTTCCGTCGGGCTCGCCTTCATAGTAATGATAAGAAGTAGCATCGATAAACAAACTATCAGTCGAACAATACTCAATAGCGCCCCTGTTGTCGCCGGTTATACCGCCAACGTAGAGTTCTACGTTTCTACTGTTTTTTATATTCTTCATTCGGTTTACGTAAATACCCGAATTGTTTGTTATCGCACAATTACTAATTACGCCCTTATTTATTCCTGCAATACCGCCAATGAAATAATACGACGTGTCGTTTTCCGGGATTACCTCATCTTTTTTATAATCGGAATCGATAGTCATTGCTTTAAGGGTAAGATTTTTAACGACACCGTTTACCCCGATTGTTCCAAACATACCGGTAGTAGGATTCATAGTAACGTTTGTGGGATCGTATCTTACACTTTCCACCGCCAGATTGCTAATAGTGTAACCGTTGCCGTCAAAAGTTCCGTTAAAAGGCTTTTTCTCCGTTCCGATAGGCGAGCGAGTGCCGGTCACGGTAATATCGGCTATAAGTTGATAAGAAGCGTTAAGATCCTCTTGAACCATATTAAACTGTGTGGCGTTACTGATTAGGTAAGGGTCTTCCGTTGTTCCGCTACCGCCACTAAATTCTTTTATCGATGTTTTATCTATATTCGTGAATTCTATACTATATATTTCGGCGTTGCCGTATTTTACCGACGCCGTAAAACGTTCGCCAAAAGAGTTACAATTGATAATTCCTTTATCTGAACCTTTATATTTTATATCGTTAACGTAGTATTTGAAATTGTCAATATCTAAATCAAACAAACTACAAATTTCATCGGGGATAACGTTTAAATAAACGGTTTGACCGTCCGCAACGTTTCCAAACGAGTCGCCGTAATTACCGATCGAGTGTATATCGCCGTTTTTATCTACAGCGATATAGGAGTCCTTCATTTGTAAAATATACGCGATATCTTTTACGACTTGTTCTTCGGCAAGAACAAGATTTGTTTGCATTTTTGTTAATTCATTTTGAATCGTAGAATAGTTAATCGATTTGCCGTCTGCGTACTCATAGAGATCAGTGTCCGAAATATCATCTCGCCCCTTAAGCAAGGCGTTAACGTACATATCCGTTACTTGATAAGCAAAGCACGTTTCGAGAATTTCGTATGAGTATAAATAGGTAGAATAAAGATCCAACGCAAACAAGAGCGCTTGATACTCGGCAGACGTTCCGCTGTCTACAAGGTTGGGATTATAGAAAAGATAATCGTAATAATATGAAGCCATGGATTTATCCAAGCCACCCACGCCTCCGTAGTAATATTGATTAAAAGCGTGAAGATTACTGTAAAGACTATCAAAAAGCTTGTTATAATAATATTCAATCTGCTCGTCGTCGGCACCTAAAACAATTGATTCGAGCAAAAGATTGTAATAAGCCTCTGACGAATTTACGTACGGGGTATTGTTTCCGTAAAGATAATTGCAATATTCAAGGTAGCTGAAGTTTCCTTCTCCGCTTGACATAAAGGAACGGAGAATTTGTTTTGCTTCTAAATTGTTAATTTGAGACTGCGTACCGCTTAATACGTCGTTTACCGATGAAGTTACTTGGTCGGATAAAGCGCTAAGCTCGTTTTCTATATCGTAAAGCTTATCGCTCATTTTATTAAATTGCTGATTAATATTGTCGGACAAAACTTGAACTTCTGAAAGCGGAGCTTTTCCCGACGTAAGTAAAGTTTCAAGACCGTTTAATATGGTATCTGCATATCCGTCAAGACCCCAAATACCCGCAAATCCTACAATAATGTCTTTAAAAATTTCAACTCCGAATTTTTCCCAATCGACGTTGCCTTTTTGTATTGTTTCTGCTAGTGAAAAAACATTTTTAACCCAATCGTTCCCTTGTTTTTTCGCGTTTTTAAGAACTTTATCTTTAAAACTATCTTTTTTGTCTTTCTCATTGTTTAGCAATACAAGTATATTAGTCTGATTCAACGTTGCCGTATACGTTAGATTTGCAGTGTTTGTGTAATTGGTCACAGACGCAAACTTGTTATTCGATGAAGCGGACGTTACGGGAGTCGTGTAAACCGCCGCTAAACAAGCAAACGCAAGAAACAGCGAAAGAAAGACCGTTGTTAATCTTCTTGTAGTTTTTTTCATTATTTTTTCCTCCTATATTAATAAAACCAAATCGTAATATTCGATTTTTTTAAATTATTGAAATCTGCGCCGTTTTCGCCGTAAACGATAGTAGAACCTTCTAAAACGGAGAACGAATTTTCGTTTATTTCTGCAGAGTCATTAAGACCAAAGTTTATTGTTACGGTGTTGGAATCAACCGAAAAACTGTGTCCGTTACCACAGCTCCAAACAAAATCGAAAGTTTGAGTTTTGTTGTTGTAAGTAAACCATTCGTTTTGTTCCATATGTATAGATGCATTTTGGCTACTGCAATACTCTCCGTCAAGAGACGTGAGATTTGCTATGGTTACGGAATTGATAGAGCTAATTCCTATTTCCGTTGTCCAAGACATAGACAGATTAATGCTGTAAAGTAAAGAATTGTCAGGCATACACAACGATATAGTAACAGTTGTTGTTGTAACAGTCGTTCCGTCGATATGTATTGCAAGCACGGGCTGTTCAATGTTTTCCTCGTAAACCGCATATACCGTTAAATCATTTTTTATATCGGTAATTTTATTTCCGTCGTTATCGATAAGCGTATCGGTTGCGGAAGATTTCCACCCCGTAAATCCGTATAATTTGGTATCGAAACGATATAAATCATATTCGGGAATAACGGCAAACGACCCGTATTCGACGATTGATTTGTCAATTTCGTTTCCATTTTTCGAATCTAAAAAGGTTACCGTAAAGGTTATAACTTCATAAACGGGAGAAAATACTTTTTTTTCGGTTATTTTAGTAGTCAAAATTTCTTCAGCCCATTTGCTTGTATAAGCGGTTCTCGTCGGAATAGTCGGCAAGTCGCTTTTATTTATTGTTTCGCCGTCTTTGATAATAAGCGTTTCTCCAAGTTGATTTCCTTCGTAATCGACGAACGTAACCTCGTAAATTTTATAAGAAGTCGGTTTGAATTGATAAACCGCATTTTCTTGCGCTTTACTGAAATCTATGGCGGAGATATTTTTCGAGTCGTCAATACCAATCCAAGCTTCGAACAGGTACCCGTCTTCTACTTGAATTGTAGGAACGAAAATATCGCTTGACGAAGTGTTAAGTTCATAATTTCTACTAGATATAACTTTATTTTCAAAATTATAAAAAGTGACGGTAAACGAAGATATTTTTGCGATAGGTTCTTCTTTCGTGTGTCCGCAATCTTGGCAAGTATAAACTTTCGTACCGTCTTCATAAACGGTTGCTTCAGATATAACGTCTCCATCGTCCCAATTATGAGGCCCTTTTCCCTTAACTTCGCTCGTATGCTCGCAAGTTGCCTTATACCAGTGATAGTCGTCGTTAAAAGAGTATTCGGAATCGTAGGTATGAACGTGATTTAGATCCCCGACGCCGACCACTTTCGTTTTTTTGCATACGGTACAAGTATAAGTTTTTTCGCCGTCGGTTGTTTCCGTCGGCTGTTTGGTTATTACGCCGTCGTTCCACTCGTGTTCCGCAATATCCTTTTTTTCCGAGGTGTGTTCACAAGTTGCCGTATGCCAATGATAAGTATCGTCGTAAGACCATTCGGAAGAGAAGGTGTGTTCGTGTGCGTTAAGCGAGGGAATACTTTCGACTTTCGTTTTTCCGCAAGTATTGCAAGTATAAGTTATCGAACCTTCACTTGTTTCCGTCGGAAAGATTGTCGTTTTGCCGGAATCCCAATCGTGTTTTGCTTTATTGCGCACTTCTTCGCATCCCGAGCAAGCTTGCCAATGATACGTTCCGTCTTTTACCCATTCCGTGGAAAAGTTATGGGTATGATTATTATTGCTTGCGCACGACGCGAACATGAAGACGCTACACGTTAACATCAGCGCTAGCAAAAGAAAAATCGATAGTCTTATTTTTTTCATTTTGTCCTCCTAAAAATATTTTTTGGCGCAACTTACTTTATTTTGGCCAACAAAAAAGGCGCCAACCGAAGTTAACGCCTAAAAAACGCAAACTCCGATAGTCGCCAAACTAATTAGTCCTTATGTAACACAGCGTATAAAACGCCAATATTCTTATGTGGATGGAACTTGCGTCTTTATCAAATTCAAACACATAAGAACGTAAAAGAGTGCATAATACACCCTTAAAAAACAAAGTGCGCTCTGTACGCTACGGGATATTTAATTAGTTTGGCAATTCGTATTGTAACACAAAATTGAGAACATTTCAACTATTTTTTATATCGTAATACAATTTTTTCCAAAAAAAATAGCCACGGAAAGCGTAATTGCAAAAACGCAATATACTCATTCGTAATAGAAGAGTTAACGGCTAAACAATTTATAGTCGTAATAGTAAAAGATATATATATATTTACAAACGTTAGATAAAAAGCTTGCCCTTTTAACGATAAAAATACGGCGTTATTGAAAAATTTTGCCTAACGAGTTAAAACACAATTTTAACTTTGCTTGTAGCTCTTTCGGGGTTTCTTTACCGCCGTTTTGAAGCCATGCAACGATAAAAGCGCAAGTGCAGGCGGTGAGCGTTCCCGCCATGTAATTTAATTCCTCTTGCGTTAATTTCGGGAAAAAATAATTTTGGCTTGACGTAAAGAATTTTTTATGCGCGTCGTGTAAAAAATCTATTCGATTGCTTTCGATTATTGCCGTTAAAAGAGTTTTGTTTTCCATACATTTTTCAATAAAACACAAGGTCGTTTTATCTGCGGTGGGAGAATTCAATTTTGCAAAATCTTGTTCGGCTTCGATAAAAATTTTATCGCATAAATAGGATAAAACGTCGGTAGTGCTGTCGAAAAGCCTATAAAAAGTCGCTCTTCCGACGCCCGACGATTTTTGAACTTCCGTAACGGTTACGTCGATAAATTTTTTCGTCTTTAACTTGTCGAGTAAACCGTTGCATATCTTGTTAACCGACCTATATGCCCGTTTATCCTTTGGAATGTGATACATTATTACCTCCGTTCGTTCCGTAACTGAAACAATTTTTATGGAATAATTGTATCATAACGAACTTAAATGATACAATAGGATTTGCGGAGGAAACTATGAATTTTATTTATTGGTTTGTAGGCTACGGGTGGCTGTACGTTATCGGAATTATAGGAATTGTTTTAGTAATAATTTTAATAAAAAATTGGAAAAAGTACGATTGGTTTAGTCGGCTCGGCGGTATTGCCGTTATCGTTTTAGCGCTACACGTTTACGAGGAATGGGTTTTGCCCGGCGGATTTCATTATATTTATAATTTAAATTCCGATAGCCCTAGTAATTATCCGATGAATCAATTAACGGATATGATAACTAATTTTGGCGGAATACTGCTCGGCACGGTATTTTTCAGACTAAAAAAATTAGGTAAGGGAGCGGGAATTGCGATAGGACTGTTTAGTCTTTTCGAGGCGGTAATTCATATAGTGTTGGCGGGAAAATCGCTAAATGCGTTTTCTGCTATCGGGCAAACCGCTTTTTATGCACCGGGGCTAAATACGGCATTGTTTGGGTTTTTGCCCGTATTCGTCGGCTATTTAATCGTTTTTATTCACAATAAACCTCGATTAAAACAAGTTTTCGGCGGGCTTGGAGCGTTGGTCTTATTGTCCTTTTTATTCGTAAATTTACCCGAAATGATTTTTAAAAGTAAGAACTCTAAATTTATCTTTCAAAACCACGGATATTACGACGCATTTTTAAACGGAACGACACAAACGGGAATAAACGGCGCCACGGTATTCAGCATAATTATTGCGGTACTGTTAGTGGTTTTTATTATTGCTTTTTGCGTTTATTGTTTTTGCATAAAAAAGAAAAAGCTTTCCGAGTTAAAGAATTATTTATCGGAAAGGCTAAAATAAGCGGGTATACGATTTTGTATATCCGCTTTTATAATATATAGAACTTAATCAAACGAACGAGGCGTTATAAAGGGTTTAATTGACAGTTAGTTTATCTCGTAAACGAAACGATTGTCGCAAAGAGTTACTTCACCGACGGAAAAAGCTAAACTCTCCGTTTCGTTTTTAAGAAGTAACCGACAGTCGTTATCTATTCCTTGGCAAACGTATTCCCTTTTGTTAAAGACGAGCGTTTTGCCCGTTAAAAGCATGTGACTGCGATATTTTTCAATAAAAGATTTACGGCGAATTTCGTCATATAGGGCGTCTAATTCCGTAATAATCAGAGCAATAATTTCGTTAAGGTCGTATCTTTTTCCCGTTTCTAAAAAGAGCGAAGTCGCTTTATCTTTAAGTTTTTCGGGAAATAATTCCGTATTCACGTTTACGCCTATTCCCACGATAATATTATCTGCGCTTTGCGAGGATACTTTACATTCGGACAGTATCCCGCATATTTTTTTACCGTTTAAGTAAAGGTCGTTTACCCACTTGACTTGCGGAGAAACGTTTACGCTTTTTTCAAGGGCGTTTATCACCGCCGTAGCCACGCACGGCGTAACGAAGTTGATTTCCGACGTAGATAATTTTCCTTTAAAGAGGTACGACAGATAAATTCCGCCGTCACCCGAAAAAAAGCCACGTGAAAATCTTCCCTTTCCTCCCGTTTGTTTTTTGGCGATAAAAACCGTATCGACAAAAAGCTCGGATTGTTTTTCGCGGAGGAGCGTATTCGTGGAAGATATTTCGTCGAAAACTTCTATTCTCGTTTTTCCCTTATATAAAGATAAAATTTTTTGTCTGCTCAAATTTTCCATAACGCAATTATATTATTAAAAATAACGATTTGTCAATGGTTTTTTAACTTGACAAGAACAAGTAATAATTATATAATAAAAAGAAATTCGTTCAAACGGAGTAACATGTTTAAGATTTCATTGACGGGAGATTTGGGAAGCGGAAAGAGTACCGTTTGCAAGCTTATCGAAAAACGGTTCGACGCAAAAAAAATTTCCATAGGACTAATTATGCGTGACAGGGCAAAAACCTTGAATATGAGTTTACAAGAGTTTTCCGCTTATATGGAAAAACACCCCGAAGAGGACGAGCATTTGGATAAAATGCTTGCCGAGTACGAGAAAAAAGAAGGAAACTACATTTTCGATTCCCGTATGGCTTGGCATTTCGTACCGTCGGCGTTTTCCTTTTATTTGGCGTGTTCGCCCGAAGAGAGCGCTCGCAGAATTTTTAACGCTCACCGTGACGACGAAAGTTTTTCTTCCGTACAAGAAACGCAAGAAAAAGTTTGCAAAAGAAGAGAAAGCGAGCAGTTAAGGTACAAAAAATTTTACGACGTGGATATTTTGGATTTGTCTAATTACGACGCCGTTATATCTACAGACGATAAAACGCCCGAACAGGTCGTTGAAGAAATAATAACAATTTACGAAAAAAGGAGTTAAAAATGCATTGGGCAGAAAAAATCGCATCGGAAATCATTAAAAGAAACCCAAACAAAGAAGAATACGTTTGTTCGTCGGGAATAAGCCCGTCGGGTAGCGTTCATATAGGAAATTTCAGAGATATAGCCACGAGCTTTTACGTTGTTAAAGCGTTGGAAAGAGCGGGCAAAAAGGCAAGACTTTTGTTTAGCTGGGACGAATTCGACAGACTTAGAAAAGTTCCCTCGAACGTGGCTAAAATCACGGACAACTTCGAACAATATTTAGGCATGCCCTACTCTATGATTCCCGACCCGCACGGAGAATGTTCTTCGTATGCGGAGTATAACGAAAAAGAATTTGAAAACTCTTTAAAGGAACTCGGAATAAATCCCGATTTACGTTATCAGTCAAAGGAATACCGTTCGCTTAAATATGCGGACAAGGTAGTATATTCCTTGCAGAAAAGAAAGGAAATTTACGACATCTTAATGAGTTATAAAACGCAAGACGGCGACGAGGACGAAAGAGAAAATTACGCCCCCGTAAACGTTTATTGCGACAAGTGTTTTAAAGATACGACGGAAGTTTTAAGCGTTTCGGACGACGGCGAAGAATTGACGTACAGATGTAAATGTTGCGGAAACGAAAAAACGGTAAAGGTTAGAGAATATAATCTTATCAAACTCGTGTGGAAAGTCGACTGGCCTATGCGTTGGAGCGTAGAGGGCGTTGATTTCGAGCCGGGCGGAATCGACCATGCGGCGGCAAGCGGAAGTTACGTGGTTGCGTGCGACGTTGCTAAAAAGATTTTCGGGATAGAACCTCCTCTTTTCCAAGGGTACGGTTGGTTGTCGATAGCGGGACTTGGCGATATGCACTCGTCCACGGGTATGAACATTACCCCCGCGGGCGTATTAGAAGTTTACGAACCCGATATGATAAGATGGCTGTTTGCTAAATACGAGCCGAAAGCCGCTTTTTCCTTTAATTTCGACGACACGATAATTCGTCATTACAGCGAGTTCGATAAAGGATTAGAAGCGTATAGAAAAAAAGAAATAGACGAGTATAACGAAGTGGTTTACGATTTTTCGCTAATCAATAACGAACAAAGAGCGAAAGTTCCTTTCGGGGTACTGGCGAGCGTTGCGCCCGTTGTAGACTTTAATGCGGAAGCTGTAAGAAAAATTCTTAACAAAATAGGCGTTGAGTTTACCGTTGACGACGAATCGAGATTATTAAGGGTTAAAAATTGGATAACCAAGCATCAACCCTCTAAACTGTATAAACTTCTCCCCGAAAAGAACGAAGAGTATATTTCTTCGCTTACGGACGACGAAAAGCAAGTGTTAAACAAGCTTTACGTATATTTGAGAGATAGCGAAAGTTTGACGGAAAAGGCTATTATGGAATTTTTGTATTCTATAATAAACGACCCCGAACTGACTAAAAAGGAAAATCAATTAAAGCAACAGAAATATTTTAAGATTTTCTACAACGTTTTATTCGGAACGGATATGGGACCGAGATTATATCTTTTCTTGTCGGCAATAGACAAAGAACAATATTTACACTTATTAGAAATTTGATTTAAGGACTTTTTATGATAAAACTAACCGAGCACGGAGTATATTTATTAGACGGCAAAACCATAGTAGATTCGTTTGGCGGAGCAAGTGAAGAACAAGCGAAAAAAGGTACCATTACTTATTCCGTTTTATCTAACCACAATACCGTTTCAGACGATAAAAAATTAAGAATTAAGTTTGACGCAATGGCGTCGCACGACATAACGTACGTCGGGATTATTCAAACGGCGAGAGCGGGCGGACTTGAAAGTTTTCCCCTTCCCTACGCATTGACTAATTGCCATAACTCGCTTTGCGCAGTCGGCGGAACGATAAACGAAGACGACCATATTTTCGGGCTTTCCGCTTGTAAAAAATACGGCGGAATATACGTGCCTGCAAACCTAGCCGTTATTCACCAATTTGCACGTGAAAGATTAGTAAAATGCGGGGCTATGATTTTGGGTTCGGACAGCCACACGAGATACGGCGCTTTGGGAACTATGGGCGTTGGAGAAGGCGGTCCCGAACTTGTCAAACAGCTTTTAAACAATACTTACGATATAGATTATCCGCAAGTGGTACTCGTTAACGTAAAGGGTAAGCCTAGAAAGGGCGTAGGTCCTCACGACGTTGCCATAGCTTTAGTTAAAGCGGTATTCAAAACGGGATTTGTTAAAAATAAAGTTTTAGAATTCGTAGGAGAAGGAATTAAAAATCTTTCCGTAGATTTTAGAAACGGTATAGACGTTATGACTACGGAAACGACTTGTTTGAGTTCTATTTGGGAAACCGACGAAAAGGTTGCCGAATATTACGAAAACCACGGCAAAAAGAACGACTTTAAACCGTTAAAGCCTCAATCCGTTGCGTATTACGACGCAATGATAGAAATAGATTTAGACAAAGCGGAGAGCATGATAGCGCTTCCTTTCCACCCGTCTAATGCGTTTACGATTAAGGAATTCATTGCAAACGCAAAAGATATTTTAACCGAAATCGACGAAAACGCAAAAAAGACTTTCGGCGAAAAAGTCAACCTTAATTTAGCTAGCAAGGTTATCGACGGAAAAGTATACGCCGACCAAGGCGTTATAGCAGGTTGCGCAGGCGGACTTTACGAAAATTTAAGCGTTGCAAGCGATATTTTAAGCGGTAAATCTACGGGCGACGGATACTTCTCTCTTTCTTGTTATCCTGCAAGTATGCCCGTCTATAAGTCGATTACCGAGCAAGGAATAGCTTCTAAGTTAATAGACGCGGGCGCTGTTATCAAGCCCTGTTTCTGCGGACCTTGTTTCGGCGCGGGCGACGTGCCCGGAAACAACTGTTTCTCTATAAGACACACTACTCGTAATTTTCCCAACAGAGAAGGCTCTAAACCCGACCAAGCTCAAATTTCGGGCGTGGCACTTATGGATGCAAGATCCATTGCTTCTACTGCCGTCAACGGCGGTGTAATTACTCCCGCAACGGACTTCGAGTACGAAGAGGAAAAGAGAGTTTACGCTTTCGATAGCGGAATTTACGAAAAAAGAGTTTACGAGGGATACGGAAATGCCGACAAAGAGGCAGAATTGAGATACGGTCCCAACATTGCTGACTGGCCTAAAATGTATGCGATGAAAGACAATATGCTTGCGGAGTTCTGTGCGGTAATTTACGACGAAGTAACCACTACCGACGAACTTATTCCGTCGGGCGAAACTTCTTCTTATCGTTCCAACCCGTACAAATTGTCCGAGTTTGCTCTGTCTAGGAGAGTTCCCGAATACGTAGGACTTTCTAAAAAATGCAGAGACCAAGCCGACGAGTTAAGAAACGGAAAAGTAAGCGAAAAAATAGCAAAAGCGTTAAAGTTAGTGGGTAAAAATGCGGACGACACGTATTTCGGTTCGGTTATTTACGCCAATAAGCCCGGCGACGGTAGCGCAAGGGAACAAGCCGCTTCTTGCCAAAAGGTTTTGGGCGGAGTTGCGAACGTTGCTAAAGAGTATGCGACCAAGAGATACAGAAGCAACTGCATCAACTGGGGTATGGTGCCTTTCACGATAGAAGAGGGTTCGGAGCTTATTTGTAAAAGCGGAGATATGCTCTTTGTCGAAAACGTAAAAGAAGGCATTTTAAGCGGAAGAGAAAAGTTCAGCGGAAAGATAATAAGCGGTGATAAGGTGACCGATATTACGCTTTACTGCAAAAATCTTACCGATAACGAAGAGAAAATTTTGCTTGACGGCTGTTTGATTAACTTCTACGCCGAGGAGAAAAAATAATGGAAAGAATAAAAATGATTACTCCCCTTGTCGAAATGGACGGGGACGAAATGACCAGAGTTTTGTGGCAAATGATAAAAGACGAACTCATTTTGCCCTACGTCGACTTGAAGACCGAGTATTACGATTTGGGACTTGTAAACCGTGATAAAACGAACGACCAAGTGACGATAGATTCGGCTAACGCAACTAAAAAATACGGCGTTGCGGTAAAATGCGCCACCATTACGCCGAACGTTCAAAGAATGAGCGAATACAACTTAAAGCAAATGTGGAAAAGTCCTAACGCAACCATAAGAGCCATTTTGGACGGAACGGTTTTTAGAGCGCCTATTATAATAGACAGCGTAAAACCTGCCGTTAAAAGTTGGAAAAAGCCTATTACCATTGCCCGTCACGCATACGGCGACGTGTATAAGGCGGTTGAAATAAGAACCGCCGAAGCGGGAAAAGCCAAACTTGTATTCGAGGGCGAAAGCGGAAAAACGAAAGAAGTGGAAATCGCTTGTTTAAACGGACCTGCAATTTTGCAAGGTATGCACAACACCGAAAAGTCGATAACGAGTTTTGCGCACAGCTGTTTTAAATACGCATTAGACGTGGAACAAGATTTATGGTTTTCGACGAAAGATACGATTTCCAAAAAATACGACGGGTGCTTTAAAGAAATTTTCCAAAAAGTATACGACGAGTGCTACAAAGAAAAATTCGAAGAAAAGGGCTTGACTTATTTTTACACGCTTATAGACGATGCCGTTGCAAGAGTTATTCGCTCTGAAGGCGGTTTCGTGTGGGCGATTAAGAATTATGACGGCGACGTTATGAGCGATATGGTTTCTACTGCGTTCGGTTCTCTTTCGATGATGACCAGCGTTTTGGTAAGCCCCGACGGGAATTACGAATACGAGGCGGCTCACGGAACGGTTACAAGGCATTATTACCGCTATTTAAAGGGCGAGCAAACGGGAACCAACCCGATGGCAACAATTTACGCTTGGAGCGGAGCTTTAAGAAAAAGAGGCGAAATGGACAATATAAAAGAGCTTATCGTGTTCGCCGATAAATTAGAACAAGCTTGTATAAACATTCTTAATAAAGGAATAATGACTAAAGACTTAATCGCTTTAAGTCAAGGGATAGAAACAAAATCCGTGTATACTTCGGAATTCATTGCAGAAATTAAAAAGGAATTAGATTACCTTTTAGCTTAAAATAAAGAAAAAGCGTTTTGACGGGTAAAACCGATGAAACACTTTTTTGTTTGAGATATGTTTAAAAAGATTTTTTATGGATTTAGATTAACCGATTATTTGCTTTGGGGCACTTCTTGTTTGGTTGTGGTGCTCGCCTCTGCGTTTTCGAGGTTTGAAAATATTTTGTCGCTTATAGGTTCGCTTTTAGGCGTTACTTCGTTGATTTTTTGTGCAAAAGGTAACGTTTACGGACATATAGTGTCGGTTTTCTTTGCGATTTTTTACGGGGTTATTTCGGCGACTTTTCATTATTGGGGCGAAATGATTACCTATTTATGTATGTCGCTTCCTATGGACGTTATTGCGGTATTTACTTGGTTTAAGCATAGATACACGGGTAGCGAAGTTAAAGTTTCGCCTTTAACCAAGAAAAAATTAATTTTTACTCTGTCTTCTGCAACCGTGGTTACCGTAATAATGTTTTTTGTGCTAAAAGCGTTTAATACGCCTAATATCGCGTTTTCGACCATTTCGGTTGCGACAAGTTGGACTGCGGTAACGTTTGTTGCAATGCGGTCTAGCTTTTACGCCGTTGCATACGGGCTAAACGATATAGTTTTAATAGTGTTATGGGTTTTAGCGAGCGGAAACGATATAAGCTACGTTCCTATGGTAGCTTGCTTTATAATGTTTTTAGTTAACGATACCTACGGATTTATAAATTGGACGAAAATGCTGAAAAGGCAACGCTCCGACGCTTAAAACCGTGTTGTTGATAATAATTAGAACGATAAATAACGCAAGCATCCGCCGTTTTATGATTTACACGGATATTTTAAGAGTGTAAAGGCGAGTTCTTCTCTGTTAAACGTTGGTGAGAAAACGTTTTAATCGTTTTCTTTTTTGTGTGGTGGTACAGGTATCCAAACGTTGTTAAAGGTAATCCCGAAGGAAATTTTACCGTTTGTCAAAGGGAGGATGTCAAAGTTATCGGCTTTGGAAAGCAAGGAACAGAACTCGCCTATTTTGCAAACTTCAATCGAGTCGAGTGTTATTTCAAGGCAAAGACAAGAACCCGTCAGCTCGTCGGGGCTTTTCTTGATTTCAGCGTTGCCGTCCATTGCCAAAAAGTATTCGCTTATCTCTTTAACCGCTTTTTCCGCTTCAGGGTAGCGGTCAGAGTTTCTCATAAGATACACGATTTTAGGCATGTGCTTGTGGTAAAGAATGCTTAGTGTTGTAATGGGGTCAAAATTTTTCATACAAAACTCCTAAAAAAATATTTAAAACCGTAAAAACGGGTTTTAGCTTTTTAAAATTTCCTTAACTTGTGAGGTTGTTATGCGCTCGCCACTGTCGAAAACGTTACGTCCCCCCTACTATAAGAGTCAACGCGTTAACCCCCTATCGTTTATAAAGCATCATATAAAATATTTTTATAATTAAAAAAGTGCTTGTCTGAACTTCAAACAAACACTTTTTTCTGTAATATTATCCCGATAAAATGTAGTTAATTATCAAATTACTAGTTTATAGCCTTTGACAAAAGTCCCTTTATTGAGTAAAATAAAGTAGGATTTTAGTTTTGCTCAAACATTGATTGTGTGGAGCTGTAATGTATATTAAACGCCAACTTGAAAATAAACGTATCGTGGAAAAATCATTAAATGGAGAAGATAATCTAGGCAGATTGACTGCGTGTAGGACAATGCTTTTCCCGGGAAAAACCCGCTGTGCCAACAATTAGGTTGATTAAAAATAGGTTTATGGCATTGCCGATAGTTCTCACTTTGAGGGGTAAACAGCTTAAAAAATCGGAAAAATATGATAATATTTAATTGAAAAATACAAAAAAGGGCGTCCTTAAAGAAGTGGGCGGTTGAATTTGTGAGAATAAAATGAAAACGTTTTACACAAGCGAGCGAGAAGTATGGCGTGAATGGCTATCTAAAAATTTTGAAAAGGAAAGCAAAATATGGCTTGTTTTTCCTATGAAGAACTCGGGCGATAAGTCGCTTTTATATAACGATGCGGTTGAAGAAGCTCTTTGTTTCGGTTGGATCGACAGCACGATTAAGAATATTGATTCTACGTATCGTGCACAACGGTTCACGCCGAGAAAGAAAGACAGCCCCTATTCCCGACCGAATATCGAACGGTTGATTCGGCTTGACGAACGCGGTATGATTCACCCAAGCGTAAGAGACGACGTGTTGCCCGTCATTCGTGCTCCGTATATTTTCCCAAGCGATATACTTGACGTTATAAAATCAGATGCAGTTGCGTGGAAAAACTACAAAAAATTTCCCGAGCCGTATAAGCGTATTCGCATTGCCTATATAGATGTGGCAAGAAAACGTCCCGTCGAATTCAAAAAACGCCTTGAAAGTTTTATAAAAAAGACTCGCGAAGGAAAAATAATCGTCGGATACGGCGGTATAGATAAATATTACGAATGACAAATTTCAATTTATGAAATATTATAAATAACGGCAAATTGGTTTTAGAATTCGGTTTTCGTTATTAATTTTTTTCAAGAATAACTCGTTTGAATTTTTACGTTCAAACGAGTTTTCTTTTTGCTTTTATTAATAATTTTTTACTTTAATTAGTGCCATAAAAACCTAACCCAAAAAATTTGACAATTTAC
>CAZRMT010000019.1:0-21946 GCA_964601265.1 uncultured Christensenella sp. | reverse complement strand
TTGTCTAATATGAATATTAACGAAATAAATATCGTTAATTTTTCGACATTATTTTCAAATATGTATTGAAATCGTTAATTGAATATGATACAATGTTTTACAAAGGAGGAAAATATGGATAAAAATGAAATGGAAAGCGTAATTGCAAAAACTTTACTAAATATCGGCGTATCGCCTAATTTAAAAGGATATAGATATTTAAAAGAAAGTATCGCTATGATAATAAAGGATAATACTCTTATAGAAAATTTTAACAGAACGTTATATCCAATGATAGCGGAAAAATACAACGAAAACGTGTTTTCGGTAGAAAGAAGTATAAGACACGTATTAGAAGTATTACGCAATAAAAATTATAGCGGAAGTAAAAACAAAAACGACATATACGCATTCGGAATAGAAGAATTAACAACCAAACAATTTATAGCCGTAATAGTAGAACACATATACCTAAAGATATTAGACAAAGAGATTAGTCTTTAATTAAAGAAACTTGTAAATTGTCAAATTTTTTGGGTTAGGTTTTTATGGCACTAATTAAAGTAAAAAAATTATTAATAAAAGAAAGAAAACTCGTTTGAACGTAAAAATTCAAACGAGTTTTCTTGGTGGCACGTGTACCACTCTCATAGAAATTTTAATTAAGTTTTAATAATGGCAAGTTAATTTTTTGTAACGTCCTATTGAAAAAAATATTTTTATATAAATAATTCAATGTTCGCAGTTACATTCCGTCTAGGAGCATTTTGTCGGCTATTAGGGCTATAAATTCGCCGTTGGTGGGCTTTTCTCCCATAAACACGCTTACGCCGAATAGATTGTTTATAGTATCTATTCTGCCTTTCGCCCAAGAAACCTCTATCGCATGCCGTATGGCTCGCTCTACCTTGCTGGGCGTGGTATCGAACTTATCGCCTATCATAGGATAAAGACGTTTGGTGATGTTGTTGATTATTTCGGGCTGTTTTACAACCATTTTTATGCCTTCTCGCAAAAAAGCATAGCCCTTTATGTGCGGGGGAATTCCTACCGAAATAAAAATCTTGCTTAACTTATCGTCTATCGGATTTTTGCTGTCGTGTTTTTCAAAAATTTGTTCTATCCTTTTTAAAATTAAATCGGTATTTACGGGTTTGAGCATAAAATAATCCGCTCCCAGTCCGCACGCTTTGCTTACCGACGCGTCGCCCGACACCGAACTTAAAACGAGAATTTTTCCCGAAAATTCCGCTTCCTTTAAACAAGCTAGCACTTCCATTCCGTCAAACCCCTTTAACACGAGGTCTATTATCACAAGTTCGGGAGAACGCTCTTTAATCATATCAAGCCCCATTTTGCCGTCGTTGGAAATCCCTAAAACTTTTATTACATCCGTCGCCTCTAATTCTTCTGCGATTTTTTTTGCCGTTTCTATATCGTCTTGTAAAATTATTACGCTATAAGTTTTCATATCACTCCTTTTTACGTATCAAATTATACATTAAAGCGATTAGCGAATAAAAAAATATCCTGTCAAAATTACGCTTTTCGTGTCGAAAGTAAAAAGTATTTGTTATTTATTGATTAACAAACTTTTACTAATTTCGTTTTTTTCGTATTTTTTTATTGACAAAAGAATATTTATGGAATATAATCTATTTAACATTTGAATAAATGTTCAATCGTTTTAATAAAGGAGAGGTCTATTATGAAAAAAAGTTACGAAATCGAAGTGGATTGCGCGCACTGCGCCCAAAAAATGGAGGACGAAGCCAACAAAACGGAGGGCGTAAAAAAAGCGGTGGTTAATTTTATGGCGCTTAAAATGATAGTCGAATTCGAGGAAAACGCAAACGAAAAAGAAGTTATGAAAAACGTTCTTAAAAACTGCAAGAAAGTAGAGGACGACTGCGAAATATATTTATGAATAAAAAACAAAAAAAGGTATTGACGAGAATTATAATTTCGTCAATACTTCTATTAGCGGTAGTTATTTTCGATAAAACGGTATCTTTTAAAAAATACGAAATATTAAAAGTTCTTTTTTACGCCGTTCCCTATTTTATAATCGGTTACGATATTTTAAGAAAGGCTTTTAAAGGCATAATACACCTAAAAGCCTTTGACGAATGTCTTTTAATGACGATAGCCACTTTCGGCGCAATAATTATGGGAGAATATCTCGACGGCGTGGCGGTTATGATTTTGTATCAAACGGGCGAACTGTTTCAGTCGATAGCCGTTGGAAAAAGCAGAAAAAACATTGCCGAGCTTATGGATATTCGCCCGGACTATGCAAACTTGCTTATTGACGGAAAATACGAAAAAGTAAGTCCCGACGCCGTTCCTATCGGAAGCTCCATTGCAGTTTATCCCGGTGAAAAAATTCCGATTGACGGCGTAGTAGAAAAGGGAATTTCCTCCTTAAACGTTTCAGCTTTGACGGGAGAAAGTTTGCCGTTCGACGTAAAAGAGGGTGATACGGTACTAAGCGGTTCGATAAATTTAAACGGGGTTTTATATATAAAAACAACGAAAGAATTCGGCGAATCAACAGCGTCAAAAATCCTAGAAACGGTAGAAAACGCTTCTTCAAAAAAATCCAAAAGCGAAAATTTTATATCGAAATTTGCCCGTTATTACACTCCGATTGTGGTAATATCAGCCCTATGTTTAGGCGTAATACCGCCCGTTGTTCGACTTATAGGCGGGTTTTCTCCGCTTTGGCGTAGTTGGATATACAGGGCGTTAACCTTTTTGATAGTGTCCTGCCCGTGCGCGTTGGTGATTTCTATTCCGTTAAGTTTTTTTGCGGGACTAGGGGGAGCAAGTAAAGAAGGTATTTTAATAAAAGGTTCTTCTTACCTAGAAGCTTTATCCAAAGTAAAGTATATTTTAATGGATAAAACTGGAACTATCACAAAAGGCGTTTTCGAAGTTACGGGAATTCATCATTCGACTATCGAAGAAGAACAAATTTTGTTTTATGCGTCCCATGCGGAAAACTTTTCCTCTCATCCTATTGCAAAAAGTATAATAAAAGCTTATAATAAACCTATAGACGAAAGTTTAATATCGTCCGTTGAAGAAATAGGCGGAAACGGAGTTCGCGCCGTAGTAAACGGGAAAACCGTCGGAATCGGTAACGCAAAGCTTATGGATTTATTGGGCATTAAATATATCCCCTGTTCTCACACGGGTACCGTAGTTCACGTTGCGATAGACGGAAAATATTGCGGACATATTTTAATTTCCGACGTTATAAAAGAAGAAAGCGTTCAAGCGATAAAAGAGCTTAAAAAAGCGGGCGTAAAGAAAACGGTGATGCTGACGGGCGACAATATTTCCACGGCGAAAACGATTGCCGAAAAGGTAAATATAGACGAATTCAAGGCAGAACTTTTGCCCGAAGATAAGGTTAAGGAAACCGAAAAAGTTTTATCGTTTGCAAAGGGCGAAAAAGTAGCTTTTGTAGGCGACGGAATAAACGACGCTCCCGTTCTTGCAAGGGCGGATATAGGCGTTGCTATGGGGGCGCTGGGTTCGGATTCGGCGATAGAGGCGTCCGACGTAGTAATTATGGACGACAATATGCTAAAACTTCCGAAAGCCGTAAAAATAGCTAAAAAATGTATGCGTATAGTTTACGAAAATATAGTTTTCGCGCTAGGCATTAAGATTTCTTGTTTAATTTTAAGCGCGTTCGGTTTAGCGAATATGTGGCTTGCTATTTTTGCAGACGTCGGAGTTATGGTACTCGCCGTATTAAACGCGGTTCGCTGTCTTAACGTAAAAAAACTATAGGATGAAAAAATGAAAGACGTAAAAGAAAAAATCGATTACACTCACAAAATAGTTACTATCCCCAACGGGTTATCTTTGATAAGACTTATTCTTATACCCGTTTTCGTTTGGGCGTATTGTTTTCTCGAAAACAACTACTTAACCTTTGCTTTATTGCTTATAAGCGGACTTACCGATATGGTTGACGGTTTTATCGCAAGAAGATTTAATATGACTAGCGACGTAGGGAAAATACTAGACCCGCTTGCGGATAAACTCACTCAACTTGCGATTTTTTTCTGTCTTATGACGAATTTCTATCGCCATAAACTTATGGTAAAATTCTACGTATTTATTATAATGTTCGTTTTGCTTATAGTAAAAGAAGTTATACAAGGAATAAGCGGTTTAGTATTAACCAAAAAATCACAAAAAATATATAGCGCAAGCTGGTACGGAAAAATTACGTCGGGAGCTATGTTTATAACCACGGTTATTCATTTATTATGGAAAAAAATCCCCGTATGGCTGACGATTACAAGCGGAAGTATTACGATGTGTTTTATGATTTTTGCGTTGATAATGTACTTACTGAGAAATTTTTTACTTATTAAAAAATCCGAAATAGAAGAGAAAAACAAAGATGACTGATTGTATAAAAAAATGTGAAAAAACGGAAATTCATAAGGAATTGCTGGAAAAAGTCGCTTGCACCTTGCCCGACGAAGAAAAACTGTACGATTTAGCGGAATTGTTTAAAGTATTCGGTGATTCGACTCGTATGAGAATACTTTTCGTTCTGTTCGAAGCCGAGGTTTGCGTTTGCGATTTATCGGAAATACTTTCTATGACGCCGTCTGCTATATCTCACCAACTTAAAATATTAAAACAAAATAAGCTTATTAAATTTAGAAAAAGCGGGAAATCGGTATTTTATTCTCTTGCCGATGACCACGTAAAAACCATAATAAGCCAAGGAATGGACCATATAGAAGAATAATTTTATTAAGTATAACGTAAAAATCCGCCTTTTTCGGCGGATTTTTTTAAAATTGATTAAAAATAATGCTCTCTCGTAATGAAAGAGCATTATTTTTTAGTCTTTATTGTCCTTTAAGCTGTTTCCTAAAAAGGTTGCAGAAGTAAAGGGGCTTTTTCTTTGACGGGGAGCGGAACTCGTTTGAGTAAATTTACGGTCTTTATTTTTGTAATTATCTCTTCCGTTTCTTCTTCCGTCCTTACTATATTCTCTCTTTTTAAAATTAGCGGGAATAATAACTACGTATCTCGCAGGGTCTTTTCCTTCCGATTCCGTTTTAACGTCGGTTCTGTCGGATATAGCGGAATGTATAATTCTTCTTTCAAAAGGATTCATAGGTTCAAGCTTAATTTTTCTACCTTTTGCTACCGCTTTATCGGCAAGTTTTACGGCTAAAGCCTTTAACGTTTCCTCTCTTTTTTCTCTATATCCTTCGCAGTTTATAGAAACTCTTTTATAAACTTCTTTATTCTTGTTTGCAACGGCTCCTACCAAGGTTTGAAGAGAATCTAAAATTTCTCCCCTATAACCTATTAAAGAAGCGTTATCCTCGGAATTAAGCGTTACAACGAAAGAATTTTCGTTTTCTTCGACTTCTACGTCGGCTTTAATATTTAAAAACTCAAAAAGTCCCTTTAAAAAGTCCGAAATAACCGTTTTATCGTCGGTTGCTTTAACTTTTACCGAAATCTTAGCTTGTCTTGCGCCTATTCCTAAAAAGCCCGATTTAGCTTCTTCTAATACGGTAAATTCAACTTCTTCTTTAGTAACGCCTAAATTTTCAAGTGCAGAATTTAAAGCGTCTTCAACGGTTTTTCCGCTGAAAATATTTTCTGTTGCCATTTTTACTCCTTATTTCTTTATTCCGAAACGTTTATCTTTATTTTCTTTTTTTTCTTTATTTTCAAATACTTTGCTTACTATCAATGAAATTAAGAGTGTAGAGATAGTACTGAACAACGAGCTTACTATCATATAGATAGAAAACGCCGAAGTATAAATAAAGGCGAATATACCGAACATAACGGGCATTACGAACTTCATCATTTTTTGAGTTTGTCCCATTGTTCCTTCTTGACCTTCTACGCTACCTAAATCGACTTGCGTTTTTTGGTCTTTTCCCGCTATTATTTGAGATAAAAGCATAACTCCTATGGATAAAACTATTAAAACGTAATAACCGTTAGCTTGTTTTTTCTCTTTGCCCATTTGAGCCGTTAACTCGTAATAATCGGATTTAAAATTTTTTCCTAAACTATCTTTTAAACTGCTAAATCCACCTAAGGGATGTTTATACGAAGTATCGGGTTCCCAAATATTTTTTATCCACAAAAACGAATTCTTTTCTTTATTGAAGGTTTTTTTAGCTTCGAGTTGTGCATCTTTCAATACGTATTCTTTAGTATAACTTTCGTTAAACTCGTTAATTAAATTTACTATAATTTCATTTACAAGTTCTTCTTCCGTTTTGCTTGTTCCGTCTAATATTATTTTGACGGCTTTTTCTTCTTGCACGTCAAAAAATACATTGTATTCTTTTTTTAAATCTTCGTTTTGAATTACTAATTTATATAAATCGTTATACTTTTCTTCCGCGTCTTTAAGAATATATTTATCACCGCTTTCGCTTTCTTCGATAATTTTTCCTATATCGCTTTCGTCAAATTTAATTTTATATGATTCGTTATCGACGTTTAAATAATATACCGAATCGGAAGTGTCCGAAATATTTATAATTCTATCGCCTACTTTTTCTTCTAATACGGCGTTATAGGAATTCGTCATTTTAGCAAAAAGCGAATTCGTAGCATATCTGGAATAAGTATTAAAAGCTCCTATAACCACGAAAAATATTACAATGGAAATAATACTCGGTAAACAAGAAGCCATAGGGGAATATCCCGACTTTTTTTGCAAAGCCATAACTTTTTGTTGGTAGAGCTGTTTATTTTTTGCGTACTGTTTTTGCAATCTTTCAAGTTCAGGACGCATTTTTTCCATTTTTATCGAATTCTTTTTGGAAGAAACTCTTGAAATTATATCGAACGGCAGAGTAATAAGTTTTAGTATTAAGGTAAATATTATTATTCCTATACCGACGTTATATCCCGGTTTTTCTATAATAGTCCTTATTAACCTACCTATCCAATTAAGATTTATATGTTTAAGACCTTCTCCTAATTTAGTTATCGCTAATAAATTAAACATTTAATCCTTTTTGCTTTTTATAAAAGCCAAATAATATCTTTTTTTCTGTCGGGCGGAGGGTCAAACCCGCCTTTGTTAAACGGATTACACCTTAATAATCTCCAAATTATTAAAGGTATTGCTTGAAAAATATTAAACCTTTCAAGCACTTCTATTGCATAAACGCTACAAGTAGGCGTAAAAATACATTCCGCTTTCGTTTCAGGGGAAATAAACTTTCTGTAAAACTGAATTATTTTAATCAATAATTTTCTCATTTTAACAGATTTTCCTTGGAAAAAAGGTAAGCCATATCGCTTATATATTCTTTAAGAGAATAGTTTTCTTTTACCTTTGGAATTATAGCTATATAATAGTCGCCTAAAAAATTATTATAAACGTGAAAAGCGTTCCTTAATAATCTTTTTATATAGTTTCTTATATGAGCTTTTCCGTGTTTTTTGCCCACGCAAAAGCCCGCCTTTAATTCATCGGCTTTCACGTAGACTATGGTTAAGGTTCTGGAACCTGCTCTTTTTCCCTTTAAAAAAACGTAATCGAAGTCTTTTTTCCTCTTTAATACGTTTTTCATTTTAATTAAGCAGAAAGTTTATGTCTGCCTTTTGCTCTTCTTCTCTTTAAAACGTTTCTTCCGCTTTTGGTTGCCATTCTTTTTCTAAATCCGTGTACTTTGCTTCTTTGTCTCTTTTTAGGTTGATACGTTCTTTTCATAATTGTTCTCCTTTAAAATCGTGCTTTTATGATTATACTTTATTTTTTGTTTTTTTGTCAATCGTTTAAAAGATTTATGTTTTATAAAAATTACCTTCTTATGGGTAAAACCATATACACTACGTCTTTATTGTCTATAGGTCCTATAAAACAAGGCTTAAACGAGTCGTTTATTCTAAATTCTAAAAATTCGTCGTCCGATACCAATATTATATCGGAAATATTTTTAAAATTAAATCCTATTTCTTTTTCTTGTCCCATTAACTTAATCGAAACACATTCGTTAACTTGTCCTAGTTCCGAAGACGAGTTTATCGTAAACGTGTCGTTTTTAACGGACGTATATATAACGTTTTTAGCGTCTTTTGCGATAATGCTGGCTCTGTCCAAACAATTTTTTAAGTTGTTTTTATTTACCGTAAACGTCGTTTGGAAGTTTTCGGCTAAAAGCTTATTATAATCTATAAAATCTCCTTCTAATAACCTAGAAACTATTATTGTACCGTTCAAATCGAGCATAAGACTGTTTTTTTGAACGTGTACCGTTAAATCGTCTTCCGTATTTTCGTTTATCAGTTTAGAAATTTCGTTTAACGTTCTAGCGGGTACGACGCACCTTATAGAACCCGTAACGTTTTTAAGTTCTTTTTTACATATTGCCATACGGTATCCGTCTAACGCAACGCCCGTTAAAATATTATCTTTAACTTCGAGTAAACAACCGCAGTATATCGGACGAGCCATATCTTGCGCGCAAGAAAAAATAATTTTGTCTATCAATTCTTTAAACGATTTTCTTTCCATTTCAAAAGAATTTTCGTTACACTCTTTATCTATTATCGGGAATTCTTCTACGTTAAGACATTGAATTTCCGTAACGGATACTCCGTATGCGATTTTAACTCTTTTTTCCATAGAATAAATTTCTATTTCTTCGTCGTCGCTTATGTTTTTAACGAGTTCAGAAATAAATTTACCCGGAATTAAAACTTCTCCCTCCATAAAAGTATCGCAAATAACGCTTTTTTCAATGGAAAGTTCTAAATCGGTAGCCGATAAAGTGAGTAAATCTCCTTTTGCCGAAAACTTTATTCCTTCTAATGCGGAACCTAAATTTTTATTATTGATTGCTTTTACTACTTTCGATATTGCGTTTTGAAGGTCAGAATTTCTAACGACTATTTTCATATTCTTCTTCCTCTATTTATTTTGATTTAATTTATTATTTTAGCAGTAATATTAGTAGGGTGTGTGGAAAAGTAGACAAGCCTTTTTAAAAGCTTTGTTTTTCCTTTATTAGAGCCGAAAATAAGAGTTTTTTTTATGTTGACAACCCTTGAAAAACCTGTTGACAAATTTCTTGATAAAATGTTTAAAAGTGTATTTATTGCAAAAATGACTGTCTTTTTAAGATTTTTACCCATATATTATATATAATAAAAAGAAAAAAAGCAACAAGTTTTGTAACTTAAAAGAGAAAAAGATAACAATAAAAAGTTATCAACAAAGTTATAAACATTGTGGATAACTTTTTGTTAACTAATTCTTAAAATGTATAAATCTACGAATGTAATTTCAAAAACAATTTGTAAAGATTAAAAATATATGTTATAATCTAAAATATGTTAAGAGAAATTTTTGTCGAAAATAAAATAGAACTTACTTCAAAGCAAGTTGAAAAGTTTGAAAAATACGAAAAACTTATGTTGGAATATAACGATAAGTTTAATATAACGGGAATAACGGACGAAAAAGGAATTACCGTAAAACATTTTTTAGACAGTTTGCAGGGAGCGAATTTTTTTAAAAGCGGAGAAAAAATAATAGAGATAGGTTCGGGCGGAGGATTTCCGAGCGTGCCTTTAAAAATATTTAACGAGGAACTCGATTTTACGCTAGTTGAGGCGACGGGAAAAAAATGTGTTTTTTTAAACGTAGTGAAAAACGAGTTGGGGTTTGAAAATTTTGAAATTGTAAACGCTCGGTGCGAAGATTTAGGGAAAAAAGAAAACTTTAGAGAAAAATTCGATAAGGTTACCGCCCGCGCTGTTGCCCCGATGAGTTCGCTTTGCGAATACTGTATACCTTTTTTAAAAATAGGCGGAGAATTTATCGCTTATAAAACGGCGGAAGAAATTAAGGATGCCGAAAGAGTCGGAAAAATTTTAGGAGCGGAAGTAAAAAACGTTGTAAACTATGCTCTGCCCGAAAACGGCGAAAGAGCGTTGATTATTATGAAAAAGATTTTTTCTACCGATAAAAAATATCCGCGCGGACAAGGAAAAGAAAGAAGTAAACCGTTATAAAAGTCTGCGTATAAGTCGAAAAATGATAAAAAGGACATATTATGGCAAGTAAAAGTAATAGTACGAAAAAGAAAAATAATAACCGAAAAAATATTACCAAAAACCCTGTTTTTATAGTTTTAGTCGTATGTCTTATAATAGGTTTAGGTATAGGATTTTTAGTAGGTAGTTTTACGACGGAGTTTAAAACGAGCGATTTTATTTTTAACGGAACCAAAACGGAAAAAAACGACTACTTACATATAGAATTAAGTTTAATAAAAGAAAATTTAGAGAGTGAAAATGAAAATACTCCCGTAACCGACGAACAAATAAAAAATGCGATAAAAGTCGAAGATAACGTTACGATTAAGTTTTTCGGAAAAGATTTAAGCGATACGGTAATTAGAACGTATTATTATCGGGAGGATATGTCTTTTGAAGCAAAAGAAGTTGACGAGATAGATTACACGAAAGCGGGAATTTATTATATAACGTATACGTCATCTCACTTTGCTTTTAAAAACCATAAACTTATAAGAACTATAGAAATTACGGGGGCTGAAACAGATGGTTAAAAAAGGTAATAAAGCGGTAGCCGTAATACTCGGAATAATATTTTTTATTATAGGAACAGGCGTCGGTTTTTTCGTTAAATTATACGTTTTTGCCGAAGTTAAAGAAATACCCGAAGCAACCGTAAGAAACAGTTTTGAAAATTTCGGTTCGAGCAGTAATATAGAAAATAGTTTTGAGACTTCTGACGGTGAAAAAAAAGACGATTTCGTTGTTTCGGACGATATAGAAGTAGAAGTTATAAAAGAGAAAGAGCTTTCAATTCATTTTATAGAACTCGGCAATAAATATACGGGAGATTGTACGCTGATAAAAGTAGGAAACACCGAAGTTTTGATAGACGCGGGAAGCAGAGCAAACAGCGTTACGCCTATATATAATTACGTTAGCAATTACGTAACGGACGGAAAGCTGGAATACGTTATAGTAACCCACGCTCATCAAGACCATTACGCAGGGTTTGCAACGGGCGAAAAAGTAGAAAGTCTACTCGATAAATTTAACGTGGGAACTATTATAAAATTTGCTAAAACAAACCAAAAAGAAACGGCTACTTTATATAGTAATTTTAATAGAGAATTACAAGAAACCATAGAAAGAAACAATACCGTCGTTTATGACGCATTGCAGTGTTATAACGAAACGGACGACGCTCAAAGGGTGTTTTCTTTGGGAGAAAACGTAGAACTCGAAATACTCTATCAAAAATATTACGAGCTTGCCTCTTCTACCGAAAACGATTATTCGGTATGCTGTATGATAAACCAAAAAATTTCCGAAAAAGAAACGAAAAAATATTTGTTTACGGGTGATTTGGAAAAAGACGGCGAAAAAAGTTTGGTGGAAAATAACGCTTTAAGCGAGGTGGAATTGTATAAGGCGGGACATCACGGTTCTAAAACTTCTTCGTCCGAAACTTTAATGAGCGTTATAAAGCCTAAAATAGTATGCGTTTGTTGTTGCGCAGGCAGTAGCGAATATACCACTACTAACGAAAATCAATTTCCTACCCAGCAATTTGTAAACAACGTAGCGCCTTATACTTTTAAAGTGTTCGTAACTACCCTTTGTATAGATTACAAAAACGGAGAATTTACTTCTATGAACGGAAACATCGTGGTATATTACGATAACGGAGAAGTAAAAGTAAGTTGTTCTAATAACGGAACCTATTTAAAGGATACCGAGTGGTTTAAAAATAACAGGACTTGTCCCTCCGCGTGGAAAACAGCATAAAAACTTTTTTAAAAAATAATAGACGACTTAACGAGTTAAGTCGTCTATTATTTTAGTTGTAAGTTAATTAGAACGTATTAAATAATAGTGAAGGTAGGTTTGATTTAAATATTCTGCGTTTTTTGATAAATCAGTGAGGGTGAGCTTAATTCCTGAACTCGAAGATGAACTATAATCCGCATACCAACCGAGATTGTTTTCAAAAGAAGCGTTTTTTAAAGAAGAACAACCGTAAAAAGCTTTTTTTCTTATTAATTTAACTTTTGCTCCTATCGTAACGGAAGTGAGTTTATCGTAGTTATAAAAAACGTTTTCTTTAATTACTGCGGTATCGGTTATATTTGCTTCAGTCAATAATTCGTTATTTATGTATATATTCTTTGAAGATACGCCGTATTTCAAGATATTGATTAAATTATCGATTTGAACCCAACCGTTAATATCTCCCGAATAATAAATATTTTCTAAAAGTTTGCAGTTGTCAAACCAATTTTCACCTATTGCGGTAATACCTTTTCCGATAGTAAAATTTACTAACGAAACGCAGTAATAAAAAGCGTTGTTTCCGATAGACGTAACTTGGTCGCCAAGAATTACCGTGGTTAATTTATCATACCCGAAGAAAGCGTAATCGTTTATAACGGGAGCAGAAATTGTAGCTTCTGTTAATAACTCGTTGTTTATATATAAGTTTTTAGAAGATTTACCGTATACTATTAAATTATTTAATCCGTTAATTTGAACCCACTCGTCGATATTTCCCGTGAAATAAATATCTTCAATCGAAGTACAACCGGCAAAAGCAAAGTTTTCGATATTCTTTACTTGCGCACCTAAAGTAACTTTCGTTATATTAACGTTGTTGTAAAAAGCTCGCAATTTGATATCGGTTGCGGTGTCGATATTGACTTCGGTTAATAAATTATCGTTACAATATAGATTTTTATTGTTTTTGCCGTATACCATTAAGTTTTTTAAACCGTTTATTTGAACCCAAGCGTTAACGTCTGTTATATAAATATTTTCAAGTAAAGAACAATCCGAAAAAGCGTTATTGCCTATATCGGTAATTCCGTCGGGAATGGTTATTGAAACGAGAGAAGTACAATCCGAAAATGCGTTTTGAGCTATGGCTACCACTTTTTTACCTTTATAGGAAGAAGGAATAATTATTTCCGTATTGTTTATATTTTTACCGGCTCCGCTTACCATATAACTGTCGTCGATTTTTTGTAAAACCAAACCGTGTCTTGCTTTTAAGTCGTCGGCTTTATCTTTTTTATTTTTCGTTATGGCTATAGTAGTAATTAAAACAGCACAAAGCGCACATGCGGAAAAAATCAATAAGGCTCTTAACAGTATTTTTTTAATTTTTTTACGTTTGGCTTTTTTCTCGATTAAAGCTTGTCTTTCTTTTTCGGCTTTTATACGCTTTAAATCCTCTAAATGTTCTAGGTTTACTTGAATATACCTGTTTAGCTCGGCACGAAAATCCAAGTCTGCGTAAGTCAACGCTTTTACCACGTTGGGGTCTGAATCTATTCTAAAGCCGAGTTGATTTATAAATTCCGGTCCCCTTAATTTTTTTACCGCTAAAAATTTAATAAAATATGCTTCTGCACATTCCGGATTAAAATCTAATAATTTCTCTGCATATTCGTCTGCACGGCGGAAATAAGCGTCGTTTAAGAACATATAGGCACGTTTTATTAGCGGAGCAACGTCTTGTACGGTGGTCACCTTATTGTCGGATATATCGTCTTTCTTTTGGAAATACGTTAGTTTTTTAATTCCACGAATTAAATCTTGCATAAACCCGATTTTAGAAGTGTCTTGCGCTTGAAGATGTGAAAACTCTTCCGGTAAGTCGTACGGGTCCATATCTTTATAAGCGGGGATTAACGTCTTTTTTTCGCCTTTTTTAATCAGTGAAAGAAAACGACTCCATTCGTTTTTTACCCATACTGCATTAAAATTTTCTTTGCAAGAACCGACCACGATCATTACTTTTGCCGAATTCAAAGCATTGAATATATAAGGTTCGTAAGCCGTGCCTAATTTGTCTTCCAAGGTTATTCTTGAAAAGAAAACGTTAAAACCTTCGTTAGTCAGATCGTAATACATTTCTTGAGCCAGCACGCTGTCTTTGGTTCGCCCGCCCAAGCCGTCGGTTTCTTTATAACAAATGAAAACGTCGAAAGGCGGTTCTTTTTCGGAAACGGCAAGTATACCTTTTTGTATAGAATCTATTTCTTTGGCTTCTTTTTCGTAAAGTGCTTTTTGTTCTCTGTCTGCATAATTTATTGCCGATTTATAATCATCGTCGGCAAAAATCGACGTGTATTGAGCACGGTTTACCGTAGGAATACGTCTGCCCGACGTAGAGTCTTGTACGTATTCTATTCCGTACTTACACAAAACTATAGACCAATAGGCTTCTGCGTCGGTGTTGTCTTCGTTTAATATTTTTTCGTAAATGTCCAAAGCTTTATCGTAGTCGTTGTTTCTACGAAAATGATTTGCTCTATCGTATAGATTTCTACGTTTATCGTCGGAAAGGCGAGGAAGGGTTTGTTTGCTTCCGCAATACTTACATTCCGCTATCGTGGATTCCTCGGAGACGTTTAATTCTCCGCCGCACATTTTACATTTAAAAACCATTTTTCGTTACACGTTCCCTTTAAAAATTTTTTAAGATTTTAATCTAACAACTAATTTATATTTATTATTGTGAAAAATCTTCTTTTTAGATTATATTATAAAAGAAGTTTTTTTGTCAATATCAGTTAAAAAAATAATACGAACGGTAAAAAGGTTATTTTTATGAGTTGATAAAACATTGAATAAGAACGACGACCGCTATTAAAAAAATCGCTGTGATTTTCATTTTCACCCTCATTTCAATACTTTTTAGCGTTTTATTTTTTTATGATTCCTCCGATAAACGCAAAGATAAAGAAAAAAACAAAAAGTAACATAAAATCCTCCTTATTAAAGTAAAAGTTTTTATTTTTTATATTTTTATTATAGCAACGATTTATAAAAGTGTAAACAACAAGGTGTAGCGATTTCACTACACCTTGTTTTGATAAATTTCATTTAACGATTTTATATAGTTTTTAATTTTGTCCACGACGGAACTTGGGGAAAGCACTTTGATTTTATCTCCGAGCGAACAGCACCAAGCTATAAAAGTCGGGCTTATTTGAATTTCTGCGGTAATTATAACTTCGTTTTTGTTAAATCTCACGCTTGCATAATCGCCGAATTTATCGTAAATAACGTCTAAAAGCGATATATCGGCGGACATTTCGACAACTTTTGTTTCTCCGCCGTACATAGAAAAGAGTTGTCGTTTTCTAGTTGGTAAATCGAAATCGATATTTTCTATTTCTTTTGAAATATCTTCGTCGAGAGTTTTTACGTTGTCCATTCTGTCAATTCGATAGTTAATTACTTTCTTTTTCGTTTCGTCAAAGGCGAACAAGTAATAATATCCGTTATCGAACACCGTTCCTAAAGGGTTGGTCACGTAGTTTTTTATATCGTTGGTTAAAGGATTTTTTCTATAAACTCTTTTGTAGTTTTCTCCGTAATCGAAGTAATTGAAAAAAATCTTTTTTTTGCTTATTATCGCTTGAGTTATTTCGCTTACGGAATAAAAAATATTTTCGTTTTTACTTTTTGCCACGGTAAATTCCACGATATTGCGTTTTAAAATTTCAGCGCTTTTTACGCCCGTGGTTTTTGCTATTTTGTCCACGAGCTCAGCCGTCTTTTTTTCGGTGATAAACCCTGCGGACTGTACTGCGTCCATTATAATTAAGGCTTCGGCAGAAGAAAAAACGTGTTCGCATACGTAATAATTGTTACTCGTAGAGCGGTTGCAAAAAATTTCGTAACCGTATTTTTGTAAGGTTTTAATATCCTCGTAAAGCGTGCTTCGCACACACTCTATGCCAAACGATTTTAACCTTTTTATCAGCTCCTCCGTGCCGATAAAATGTTCTTCGTCGGTTTCGGTGTTTAAAATTTCCCATATTTTTAATAATCTTATTCTTTTTACGTCTTTATCCATATTTTTACCTTTTTGCGACAAATGAAAAATAAATTATTATTTTAATCTAGAGTTCGGCGTATTATAAACAGCGAGCAGTACAGCCCTCCGCTTTCCATAGGAATTTCGTTTACGATAGTTAAACCGTTTGAACGGAGAAGTTTTTTTAATAACGCTTTATCCGCCGTGTATAAAAAAGCAAAACCGTTTTCGGATAAAAGCCGTTTGCATTTTTTGCATAACGCCGAGTAAATTTCGTAATTGTTTTCGTGCGAGCCAACCCTTAACCCGTAGGGAAGGTTGGATATAATTTCGTCTTTTTCACCCGAAATGCGGGCTACGTCTTTAACCGAAAAATTTGCTTTAACCGACGCAAGAGAACAGTTTTCCCTTGCCATATCGATAGCTTGCGGGTTTATGTCGGAAGCGAAAAATTCGGAATTCGGAGAATAAAAGGCACGCTCTATAAGCATAGTTGCGGTACCGCAAAAGCAGTCGCATATTCTTTTGGAAGAAGGATTGTAGTAATTTGCGATACTTGCAATAATATTTGCAGTTACGGGATTTATAGAGGCGGGCAAGCAGTTTTTTCGGTAAGGGAAACGGTTTTTAAGCAAAAAATCAGGTCTTATTATTATATAATAAGGTAAGCGTTTTCCGTCGCCTAAAACGCAAAATGTAAAGGAGTAGTCGGACGGATTGTTTACGATAAGCTCCTCTTTTGCGGTGAGTTTTTTTATGGTGGTAATGATTTTTTCTTTTACTTTTAGCTCGCATTTAACTTCTATTCTAAACCCCGTCGGTTTATCCGAACAACGGCGAACTGTTTCTTTAAAAAATGCAATGCCGTTCGATAAAAATTCTTCGGTTAATAAAGGAGCTTTATCAAAATAAAAATATAAATCGTAATAGTCTTTTCGAACAAGTATTTTACTGAAATCCTTTTGAGAAAGTTCGGTTAAAATTAAGCCGAGCTTGTCTTTGTTTATTTTGCCCGAAAGACTTTTTATCATTAAATCGTAATAGCTTTTTTGAGTGGTTAAAAGTATTTTATCGTCTTTTTTAATTTCAAGGCAAGAACAGGGGTAGGTTTTTCTAGGGAAGACGAGTTCGTAAGATTTTAATACTTCGCTATAAAGTTTTTCGGGAACGAGTCCGTTTAAGTAATCGTTTTTACATCTTAAAAAAAGCGATTCGGCACAGCTTTTATCTTCATAGCTTCCAAGCGATAGAATAATCGAGGAAAAGCAAAAATACACCGTTTCTTTTTCGGAGGCTTTTTTTAAAATCGAAAGACATTGCTCCGTTTTTACGTTCCCCGCCGTGATATAAGTAAATTTCCGTATCTTCTCGTCATTAGAGAGGGCGTTTCGGGCGATAAACGAGCAAAAATCATCGTTTTGTTGCAAAAAAGAGGCTATTTTTTCCTTTTTCGAGAGCGTTTTTATTGCCCAAGCGCAGTTTTTATTGTCGCAAAAAGTCAATAATTGTTGTATTTTATCAACATATAGCCCCACTTCTTTTAGAAAAAGGGTCTTTTTTTCGTCGTTTTTTTCGTTTAAAAATTCTGTTAAGTTCATTTTTTCCCCGCAATTTTCTTTATTGCCGATTTGTAAATTTCGTAAGCTTTCAGTAAGTCCTCTACTTTCATATATTCGTTAGGCTCGTGGCAAACGGCGTCCTCGTCGCGAAAAACGGGACCGAACGCCACGCCCTTTTTCAGCGCTCTTGCGTACGTTCCTCCGCCTATCGCGATAGGCTCTATAGGTGAAGAAGTTATTTCGTTATAAACGGAACAAAGCGTTTTTACAAGCTCGTCGTTTTTGCCGACGTAAAGGCTCGGTTGGTGCGATAGTATTTCGTAAGGAGCGATTTTTTCAAACTCCTTTTCGATTAGTCGAAAATCGACTGTGGCGGGATAGCGAACGTCTACTACGACCGATAATTTTCCGTTTTCTTTTGCGACTACGTCGGGCGAAAAAGTGATATTTCCGCTGTCGTCGTTAAAGCGAAGAACGTCGGTGGAGTTTTCGAAAAGTTTTTTGCGAACCTCCTCGGAAACGAGGTTAGTTTTTTCAAGATAGGGAAGAATTTTTAAAAACGCGTTTACTCCTTTATGCGGAAGCGAACCGTGGGCGGTTTTTCCGACGGAAACGACGTTGCCGTTTTCAACGGAGAGCGAATAATCTTTTAGTAAATTCAAGTCTACGGGGCAAGTGGCTTCGACTTTGTCGCAAACCATATTGAGAGCTTGTCCGCCCTTTATGTTTTCTAATTTTTCGTCGCAGTCAAAAAAGAATTTTACGTGGGCTATTCCCTTTTCCGCATAAATCACGGGAAAATCGGCGTCGGGCGAAAAACCCTCTTCGGGTAAAGCGTTAAGCTCTTTTAGTTTAGCGATACATTCCCAACCCGATTCTTCGTTGCAACCGAGAATAAGTCGAATTTTTCTAGACGGCCGAAAATTTTCGTCTTTTAAATTTTTCAACGCATAAAGAATTAAAAGCGCGGGACCTTTATCGTCTAAAACGCCTCTGCCGAAAAGTTTACCGTCCGCATTCGTTAAAGTAAAAGGGTCGCTGTTCCAATCGGACAGTTTTCCGGGCGGAACTATATCCAAGTGGCATAAAATTCCGAAATCTTTCCCCTCGCCGAAAACGACTTCTCCCGCAAAGCCGTCGTAATCTATCGTTTGAAAACCCATAGAGCGGGCAAGGGATAAAAATTCGTCTAAAACGAGCCGAACGTTTTTCCCGAAAGGGGCGTTTTCTGCGGGTTCGTCTTGAACCGAATTTATTTCGACAAGACACGCTAAATCTTTTTTAAAGTCGGAAAGCTTCATTTTGTTCTCCAAAGTTTTTCGTATATTATACTCCAAAAACGCCAAAAAGAAAACGATAAAACGCCTTAAATCAAAAAAAACGAAAAAAGACGCTTTTTGTTATTGACAAGGCGGAGCTTTAATTGTATAATTATTTTTGATTTATTATATTATATAATAGCAAAATTTTGAACTTATGTATTTGTTTACGGTTTTCCCCTTTAGGTGAAATCGTTGAGGAGTAAACTTATGAGTAGAGTTTTCAGAAGAATAGTCTCGTTCCTTTTAGGGTTCATAATGGGAATTTGTTCCATTGCGGGCGCGCTTGTAGGCGGAGCTTATTGGGCTTACAAGAACGTTTCCCTTGAAATGGTCGGGGCTGAACAGGACGGTCTCGGCGAATTAAACGAAATGACTATCGAAGAAGCGGTAGGGCTGTTTACGAAAATGTCGGAAGACCCGCAAAACTATTCTATCAAGGATTTGGAAGAAAAGTACAACTTTGATTTAGAAAAGGTTTTAAGCGGTTTCGGCATAGAACTCAAAAACGAAACGGCTGACGAAAAGGCTAACGTCGAAGCGCTGAAAGAATTAAACCTTTCGTACCTTTTCTCCGGCGGGTTTAACGAGTTTTTGGAAACCATTAACCCCAGAGTTTTGTTTAACTGGTTGCCTAACGACTTGCTTTCTTACGGAACGAGAGCAAGACTTGCGCAATATTCGATGAAAGACCTTTTCAACGAAGACCCCGTAACGGGCAATTTGGGAATAATAGACGCGTTGTCCGCAGTTAAATTCGGCGGATTGTTCCCGTCCATGTACACGGAAACTTACGACAAGGACAAACACGCTTACATATATACGGCAAACGAAGGCGATAAAGCGTATCTCGACCTCATCGGGAACTTTAACGTCGGTTCGCTCGTGTCTAGTTTTACCGATGAAAGAACTTCTTTCCTCAACGAGTTTTTAAGCGGTAGAATGACCGATATATCGCAAAAACCGCTCGACGAATTATTCTACGAGCTTTTAAGCGCGTTCAGCGTAGACCTTGCCGAAACCGTAAGAGATTACGCTAAAACTCTCGGCGGAAAATCAATAGCGGACTTATTTATTTACACGGAAGACGGACAGTACGAGTTCTCTGCCGACGGGCTTTTGAAAGGAATAAAACTCGGCTATTTAATCGGACTTACCGAGAAAAACGGCGAGTGGTACGACGGCAACGAAAAAGCGACGGGTTTAAAATCTTTGCTTGCTAATTTCAGCATATACTCTTTGTACGACGCTATTCAGTCGAGCAAGGCGGACGGCAATACGTCGCAAGCCATAATAGATAACCTTTGCTATCAATTCGGCGATTTGTCAATAGGAACGTTCTTGTCCGAATTTATGGGTTACACGCAAGACGAAAACGGCAAATGGGTAGCGGGCAACGGCGGAAAGACGATGAATTTATTGTCTGCGCTCGGCAATATTTCGGTTAAAGGAATTTTAGGCGGTTCGGGAACGCTGGTCGAAAACTTGATAAACACCTTGAAAGACTCTTTCGAGGGATATAGAATAGGCGATTTCGTATCCGACTTCGTGGAAATGGAGAGGAACGAAAACGGCAAGTGGATTCAAAACGGCAAAGAGGTAATGAAAGTCCTTAACGGCGTATACGAGATTGAAATCAACTCCTTAATTCAAGACGAATACTCCTTAAAGACCGTTATTTTGATTTTGAAAGACGCCGTGGGAGAAGTTTCCGTCGGCGACGTTATGGGATATACCTATGCGGACGGAAAATGGTTTAACGGCGAAAACGAAATAGACAAGAAAGTCGCGCTTATTTGCAACGTTAAATTGAGTAACGTTTTGGATATATTTATTTCCGACTTCTCTATGACGTCGATAGTAAGATGTTTGACGGGCGAATTGACCGTAGGCGATATTTTAGAAACCTATCTCGACTTCACTTACGACGCAAACGAAGATAAATATTACAATTCTTCCGATAAAGAGACCGTACCTGCGTTAAAAGAGTTGAGAGACGTTAAGGTTTGGCAGTTGGTAGCACCCTTCGACGACACGTCCGCATACGACTTGTTCGACGTGCTCGACAAGATAGATTTGGGAGATTTTGTCGGCGTTTACAGCGAAACCGACGGCTACTGGACGATAACGCTTTCCTTCCTCAGCGACGATATGAGAGTAAACGGAGCGTTTAATAAAGTGCTCGATATAAACCTCGGACAACTTTTAGACCCCGACGTTGACGCAAACACCATAGTAGAACCGTTAAAGGACTGTTCAATCGGTGAAATCGTACAAAGCGCTCTTGCGATGTATAAAGAAAACGGCGTATGGGAAAGCGAGTACATAGGCAATATTTACAACTTTATGGAAGTGCTTGCCGAAATTCCCGCAACGATTAACGATATAATGGATTTCGTCGGCGGTGACATTACTTTAGAGCAACTTCTTAAAAAAGCGCTCGGCGGAGTAGAAGTAGGTAACCTCATAGGCGATTTTGTGGATTTTGAATACGATAACGCCACAAACGAGTGGGTAAACGCTTCTGACGCGGACGAAAGTTACAAGCTTTATCAAGTGCTTTTAGGCTATCGCGTTATAGACGACACTTACGAGATAATCAACAATCCCGACTCGCTCGACGTAATAAAAGCGTTGGTCGGAACTATGGAAATAGGACATATCGTAGAACCGTTTACTTCGTTTACGAAAGTTACTTCTTTCTGGACTAACGACGGCGACGAAATCGCATTGATTTTAAGCGACGTAATGGGAGTGAGAATAGCGTATATTCTTTCGCTCGTTCAAGACGCGATAAACGGAAACGAAATAAAAGCGGTAGATTTGATAGAGAATATTTGCGGAAAAACGAGAACGCTCGGCGAATACGTGTCCGACTTCTTGCCCGACGACTTCTCTTACAAACCTTTAAGCGTTGCCGACAATTTAGTCCTTTACGACTTTGTAGATATAGTTATAGACGGCAATGCCGAAAATTACGGATATAAAGACAACTTCGAATATCTTAACAGCTTGTTTAAAGGCTTAATGCTCGGTGATTTGTTCGCTGAATTTATAGATTACTCTTACGATGATACCGCTTCTTGCTGGAAAGACGGAAACTCCGAAGAAATTTATAAAATTATGGACGCATTGATGAGCGTGAAATTTACGTTTATCTTCGATACCGTAAAAACCGTTATTGACGGCGACGAACTCGATATTTCCGACAC
>CAZRMT010000018.1:0-21968 GCA_964601265.1 uncultured Christensenella sp. | reverse complement strand
ATATTTTGCTAAATTCTTTTAATTAACAAAATAGATTTATAAATTAACCTCGGCTAAAAGCCGAGGTTTTTTTGTCGTTTAATAAAATGGTAAATGCTATTGCAAATTTAAATGAAGTAATTATGTTTAATTACTTGAAAAAATAAAATAAAATTATAAATTTCATAAGCTAACGTATAAATGGGATTTAAAGGAAGAAAAAGACGGTGAAAAAACCGTTTACGGGTATATACGTAACGAGTTTTTAAAATAAATTCTTTACATAATTTTACATAATAAACAAGCGATAATGCAAGATGAGAAACTTGCAAAAAGACTTATTACGATAGAAGTGGTAAGTCTTTTGTTTTTGCACCTTGCAAAATACACTGCAGAAACGTAAAAAATCGTTTCGCTCGAGCCGTATATGCACGAGGCGCACCTTCCTATATAGCTGTCCGCCCCGCAAGAAGACAGTATTTCGGAAAGCGTTGCAAGACTTCCGCTCCCCGAAAAAGGTTTTAATATAATAAGTGGAGTAAGTTCTTTCGGAATTCCTATTTTTTCAAAAAAAGGCGATAAAAATTTAATAAACTTATCGCTTAATCCGCTTGCGGAGAATAATTCCGTCATAACGAATATAGAGCATAAGTAGGGGAAAAGCGAGTAAATTAACGGAAAAGTTTTTTTAATGCCGTTTGTAAAGACGGAATAAACGTTTATTTTTTTTATTAAGCAATACAATAACAGCGTTAAAATTAAGAGTGGTAAAATATAGCTAAACATTTGATTTTTTTATAAATATCTTTACTAAAATTACTCCTATTACCGTTGATACGAGCGAGGATAAAATCGCAGGCAATAAAATATCGGAAGGAGAAGCGCTAAAATATTGACTTCTTAAACTTATAACCGAAGTAGGTATTATTTGCAGTCCCGTGGCGCATAGCACGAATAACATATTTTGAGCGTAATAATTTTTGCTTTCATCAAGCTTTTCCGTCGCCTTAATTCCCACGGGCGTTGAAATTCCGTTCATACCGAGTACGTTTGCCGAGAGGTTTGCGGAAAGCAATTTTTCTTCTTCGTCGGTTACCTTCCCGAATAAAAACCTTATCGGTTTTTTTAAAATACGGGCTAGTTTTTCGTTTATTCCGCTTTGTTCCATAAGTTCGAAAATCCCAAGCCACACCGAATAAACGGCAACCATTTTGAGTGACAGAGAAATAGCCTTTTCTCCGCCCGACAAAAGAGTGGGCAAAACGTTTTCGGGATTTTTAAAAAGCAAAATCGACACGGAAAAAAAGATAATTATAAAAAAAATGCAGTTCATAGTATAATACTATGAGTTTTATTTTGCTTTTATGTTTTACTTTTTATAAAATATAAGTTATAATATACTAATAAACGTTAAATTTAACCGCTTTTAAAGACGGTTAAAAGGATGGAAGCTATGGATAAATTTTATATCACGACGCCTATTTATTACCCGAGCGGAAATTGGCATATAGGACACTGCTATACCACCGTCGTTTGCGACGCATTTGCCAGATTTAACCGAATGTTAGGGAAAGACGTGTACTTTTTAACGGGGACGGATGAGCACGGGCAAAAAATAGAGAAAAAGGCAACCGAAAAAGGTCTTACGCCTATGGAATTTATCAATCCGCTCGTTGACGAATTAAAAGAAATTTGGAAACTTTTGGATATTTCCTACAATCGTTTTATAAGGACTACGGACGACGACCACGTAAAAAGCGTTCAAAAGATTTTTGAAAAGCTTTACGAAAAGGGCGAAATATATAAATCGGAATACGAGGGTTGGTACTGTTCCCCTTGCGAGTCCTTTTGGACTGATACACAATTAAAGGACGGAAAGTGTCCCGACTGCGGAAGGGAAGTTCAAAAGGAAAAGGAAGAAAGTTACTTTTTCCGTCTTTCCAAGTACGCCGACAAAATTATAGACCACTACAACAAAAATCCCGAATTTTTGCAACCAAAGTCGAGAGTTAACGAAATGGTTAACAATTTTATCAAAAGCGAACAAGGGCTTCAAGATTTGTGCGTTTCGAGAACGACTATAAAATGGGGAATTCCCGTAACTTTTGATAAAAAGCATACGGTATACGTGTGGGTTGACGCTCTTTCTAACTATATTACCGCTTTAGGTTACGGCACGGAAAACGACGAGCTTTACAAAAAATATTGGCCTTGCGACTTGCATATGGTAGGAAAGGAAATAGTTCGTTTCCACGCCATTATTTGGCCTGCGATTTTAATGGCGCTAGGCGAAGAGTTGCCCAAGCAAGTTTACGGACACGGCTGGCTTTTAATAGGCGGGGATAAGCTTTCCAAAAGCAAGCAAGATAAAGTCGGCTCCGAGCTTACGGACCCGTTGAAACTCGTTCAAAGATACGGCTCGGACGCAGTGAGATATTTCTTGCTCAGGGAAATACCTTTCGGCAACGACGGCGTTTACACCAACGAGAGCTTGCTTTCGAGAATAAACAGCGATTTAGCCAACGTTTACGGTAATTTGGTTTCGAGAACCACCGCTATGATAGAAAAATATTTCGGCGGAGAAATACCCGCTTCTTGCGAGGAAGAAGATTTAGACAAAGAGCTTAAAGACCTTGCCACGGCGTGCTTGGGTAAAGTCAAGGCAAAAATGTCGGAAATAAACGTTCCCGAAGCTTTGGCTGAAATATTTAAAGTATTGAATAGAGCGAATAAATATATCGACGAAACCACGCCTTGGGTTTTAGCCAAGGACGAGGCTAAAAAGAATAGGCTTGCCACCGTTTTATATAATTTAGCGGAAACCATAAGAATTTGTTCGGTATTGTTAAAGCCGTTTATTACCGTAATGCCTAATAAGGCGTTGGAAATGCTCGGAATAAATTCGCAAGAAATAACCGATTTTTCAACGGCGACTTCGTTCGGGCTTTTAAAGAGCGGTGTAAAAGTATCTACGGGCGTATTGTTCCCGAGAATAGACGTCGCAAAGGAAACGAAAGAAATGAGCGATATCGCTTCTCAAAGTAAAAAAGAAACGGTAAAAGAGGTTAAGGAAGAAAAAGCGGAAATCACCATTGACGATTTTATGAAAACTTCGCTTAAAGTGGCGGTAGTTAAAACTTGTCAAAAGGTAGAAAAAAGTAAAAAGCTTCTAAAATTCACCCTTGACGTAGGGGGAGAGGAAAGAACCGTCGTAAGCGGAATAGCCGAGTATTATTCTCCCGACGAACTTATAGGCAAAAAAGTCGTGCTGGTTTATAACTTAAAACCCGCAAAACTTTGCGGAATAGAAAGCCAAGGTATGCTTTTATGCGCTGAAAAAGACGGAAAAGTTTGTCTTATTTCTCCCGAAAAGGATATGCCCGAGGGAAGCGTCGTAAGATGAAATTCGTCGATTGCCACGCACACTTAACGGACGATAGGCTCGATTTATCGACTTATGATTTTAAAGGATTCGCAGTTGTAAACAGCGGTTACGACCGCGAATCTTCTTTTGAGGCTAAGCTTTTAAGCGAAAAATATAAGGATTTTTATTTTACTTGCGGAATTCAACCCGAGGAGATTAGAGAGGGTTGGCAAGATTTTTTAAGAGAAATACCTACGCTTGCGAGCGACGAAAAATGCGTTGCGATAGGCGAGTGCGGACTTGACTACCATTACGTCAAGGATAACAAGGATTTACAAAAAGAGGTTTTTGTAGAGCAAATAAAACTTGCTTACGACCTAAAAAAACCTATCGTGATACATTCAAGGGATTGTTCGTTTGATATGTTTAGCGTTATTAAAGAGCATATAGCCCTACTTAAATACGGTTTTATGCTACATTGCTATTCGGACAGCAAGGAGCTTGCCGTAGAATATGCAAAGCTTGGCGCGTACTTTTCTTTCGGCGGAGTAATAACCTTTAAAAACGCCAAAAAGGACGAGGTTTTAGCTAGTATCCCTACGGACAGAGTTTTAAGCGAAACGGATAGCCCGTATATGTCGCCCGAGCCTAAAAGGGGAACGCTTAACGTTTCTTTAAATATTCCGTATATCGTAAAAAAAATGTCTTCGGTATACGGAAAAAACGAAGAAGAAATGAAAAAAACGCTTTATGACAACACTTGCCGTTTTTTCGGAAAGGAATTATAAAATGGACGTAAAAAAGGTTTTAAAAGAAAACGATTTTTCGTTTAAAAAAAAGTTCGGTCAAAATTTTTTAACGGATAAAACGTTGCTAGACGAAATCGTTAAAGGTGCCGGGGTTACTAAAACCGACGCCGTTCTCGAAATAGGCGTGGGTGCGGGAACGCTTACTTATTCTTTAAGCCAAAAAGCCGAAAGGGTTATAGGGTATGAAATAGATAAAAGTTTAAAACCCGTTTTGGAGCAAACCTTGGCGGATTCGTTTAACGTGGAAATCGTTTTTGCCGACGCGTTAAAAACGCCTATTGCCGAAATAGAAAAGAAAATAGGCGGAAAGTATAGGCTTGTATCCAACTTGCCTTACTACATCACCACCCCTTTGATAATGAAGTTCGTGGGGGAAGCAAAAAATTGCGTAAGCATAACCGCTATGGTGCAAAAAGAAGTTGCGTTAAGGCTATGCGCGGGCGAGGGCAGTAGCGAGTACGGTGCAATAACCGCGGGGATTGACGTTGTCGGCGACAGCGAAATAATCGCCTACGTCGATAAAACCAAGTTTATGCCTATGCCGAAAGTGGATTCCGCAGTCGTAAATATCGTTATCAACAAGGATAAATACGTCGTTAAAAGTATGAAAAAATACCGTGACTTGGTGCGTTGTGCGTTTTCTTCGAGAAGAAAAACGCTAGTCAACAATTTAGTCAACGGCTTTTCGCTTAATAGGGCGCAAGCGGAAAAAATTTTAAACGAGTTTAATATAGACCTAAAAGAACGAGGCGAAAATTTATCGACGGAGCAATTCGTTAACGTTGCAAATTATTTAACCGACAAGGGTATTTAGAGTAGGAAAAATATGATAAAAATTAAAAACGATTTAGTGAAAATAGACGCGAAAAATACTTCTTTGATAATAACTAAAAAAGACGGAAAAGCTTTTTTGGTTTATTGCGGAAAAAAATTAAAGGATAGGGACGAGTATTCTTTGTTTGTAAACACGCAATGGGAATCTGATATTTCCAACGACGACAAAACGTTGCACACAACCGTTTTAGGCTCCGTAGGGGAATGTACGAATAGAGAAGCTTTTGCTTGTTTTTACGACGAAAGAGGAGTGTTTTCCAATAGGTTCGTTTACGAAAAGGCGGAAATAGTAAACGGTTTTTCTTCTCCTTTCCCCACCTCCCGAAAAAAAGGGCAAACGTGCAGGTTAAAGTTTGTCGACGAGGTGACGGGGGTAACGCTATATCAATACTACACCGTTTTCGACGACAGCTCCGTTATAGCCGTTCATAGCGAAATAGTAAATACGGGGAAAAGTAAAATAACCGTTACGAGATTAAGTTCGTTGCAGTTGGATTTTGTCGGGAATAAAGCGAAAGTAATTTCTTATGACGGAACGTGGATTAAAGAGCGTATTCGTCACGAAACGGTTATTCAAAGCGGAAATTTCGAATTAAACTCCAAAACGGGAATATCTTCGGCGTTGCATAATCCCTTTTTTATGGCGGAGATAAACGATAAAGTTTTAGGTTTTAACCTGATTTTTTCGGGCAACCATAAAGAAGTCGTAGAAGTGTCGCCCTTTGACAGAATTCGTATTTTAACGGGGATAAACGACTACAATTTTAACTACGAGTTACGTTTAAACGAAAGTTTGGTTTCTCCCGAGGCTATTTTCGTCGTTTGCGACAGCGAAGAAGAAATCACTTTGGAAATGCACGATTTTGTGTTAAACCATATTATTAACCCCGATTTTGCGTATAAGGAAAGACCGCTTTTAATCAATAATTGGGAGGGAACGTTCTTTAACTTCACGGGTGAAAAGATTTACGAAATAGCTAAAATCGCGTCCTCTATCGGGATAGAAATGATGGTTTTGGACGACGGTTGGTTCGGTAAACGCAACGACGATACAAGCGGGCTAGGCGACTGGTACGACAACGTTAAAAAAACGGGCGGACTAAAAGAGCTTGCCGAAAAAATTCATTCTCTCGGTATGAAGTTCGGACTTTGGGTAGAACCCGAAATGATATGTAAAGATTCCGACCTTTACAGAAAGCACCCCGAGTACGCAATGCAAATTCCTGACGTTAGTCCCATAGAGAGAAGAAATCAGCTCTGCATAGATTTATGTAACGACGAAGTAGTCGATAAACTAGCCTATACGTTGATTAACCTCTTTAAAGAAGTCGGAGTAGACTACGTAAAATGGGATCACAACAGACCTATGACGGATATGTATTCGCCGAAAATAAAAAATCAAGGGGAATACGTTTATAAATATTACGTAAATCAAAGCAAGCTTTTAGATAAAATTACTTCCGAGTGCGGTAACGTTTTGTTCGAAGCGTGCGCTTCTGGCGGAAGCAGATATGATTTAGGAATGTTGTACTATATGCCTCAATGTTGGGCTAGCGACAATACCAACGCATACGACAGACTTTTTATACAAGAAGGAACGCTTGCGGGTTATCCGCAATCGACTATGGGTTCGCACGTAGCAGGATACGGAACCTCGCTTCCAAGGCTTTCGTACGAAAGTATGTTTAATGTTGCGAGTATCGGCGCTTTCGGGTACGAGTTCGATATAACCAAGGCTTCGAACGAGGAGTTGTCCACGATAGCCGAACAAGTTAAATTTTATAAAGAGCATAGGAAAGTTTTGCAGTACGGCGACTACTACCGTTTGGGCGAAAGCTTAATAAAAAACGAAAACGGCGGTTGGATAACCGTTTCAAAAGACAAAACGCAGGCGGTTGCGGTGCTTATCAGTAGAGAAATAGGCAAAAGCGAAAGAAAACCTTTCTTTGCTTTTAAAGGATTAAACCCCGATTATCTATATGAAGTTAAATCGAGAAAACAAACGGGCGTTGAAAAGGAAATTACCTTTACCGCTTACGGAGACGCGCTTTGTTCGTTTGGAATAGATATAGAAAAAATGGTGGAAAAGGAAACGGACGCCGACGAAAATTCTCCCGTTTTTGCAAGCAGAACGTTTACGTTTAAAAAAATCGGCTAAACTTAATTAAAAATTATTTTACGGTTACGTTAAAGTTTTAAAAACGTAGCCGTTATTTTTATAGTAATCTATTATTTTTTGCAACGCTAAAACGGAGCGGTGTTTTGCGGGTGCGTCGTGCATAAGCAAAATTATCTTGTTTTTATTTATTCCCGTAGAGATACAAGCCTCTAAAAGGTCGTCGGGCGTGTAGCCTTTTAGTTCGCAATCTCGACAGCTTGCGTTCCAATCATAGTAGTTGAGGTTGCGTTTTTCGGGTACGGCTTTTAATTCTTCGCTTAAATTAAACGAGCCTCCGGGGAAACGGTATAAAGTAATTTTGTAATCGGGTAAAACGCTTTTTACCGCGTCAATGCAATCGTCTATATCCTTTAACAGAGTTTGCGGACTAAGGTAAATTTCCTTATAGTTATGCGTGTGGGAATGAATTCCTATTACGTTGCTGTAGCTAGCCGTTTTTTTAATGGTGTCTTTATGCGTTAATACGTTTTCGCCTATTACGAAAAAGGTTGCGTTTATTCCGTTTTCTTTTAATATGTCTAAAATTTCCTCCGTGTTTTTGCTTGGACCGTCGTCAAAGGTTAAGTATACGGTTTTTTCTTTTAAAACGCTAGCCTTAACGCAGTTGGGGTGTGAAATAACGGCGTGAATATATCCCATAATAATTATTAAAAGCAACGGTATAATTTTTTTCATAAACCTATTATGTGCGAAAAACGAAAAAATATAAGTAAACATAATTGACGTATTTCGCATATACTTTAATGAAGGAGATAAAAAATGTCATTTTTTTCTAATTTTCAATCGGATAGAAGCCCGGGTCCCATTTCGGGCAATCCGTTAAACGGTTTATGCGAAAAAGTTTGTATTCAAGTAAAAAAAGTGTTCGACGCATGTTTAAAACAAGGACAAGAAGACAACGTTATTATACAGCTGACGGACAACGTTCCGTCAAGTCCCGTTTATCCGTTAACGTTCGTATCGGCAAAAAGTACGTCTACTACCGCAACGCTATCGGGCGTTACGATAGACCGCTTGCCCGACAGACCTAGTTTTGCAAGGGTACAAGCAAGCGTGGGTATTCCCGTGGAAGTGGTGTATACCGACGCTAACGGCGTAGAGGGCGTAGGAAAAGGCGTGGCGACTTTTTCGGAGGACGTCGTATTATTCGTTCCCGAACCGTCCGTAATACCTTATAGTTTAGACGCGGTCGTATCATTGGTTGCGCCGGAAGGAACTTACGTTCCCGACAATACTTTTTCGGTTACGGCGTGTACCACTATAATACTTAAAATCGTTATGGACGCAGAACTTTTAGTTCCCTCTTACGGTTATACCGTAATACCGCCTTGCAACGAGTATTCGCAAGAAGTGTGTTCGGGATTTTTCGAACTGCCTTTATACCCGGGGACCAACAATAATACATAATAAAGGTTTTTTACGCTCTTCTTTAAGAAGGGCGTATTTTTTTTGACAAAGAATACTTAAAGTGGTAAAATTTAACCATGAATAAGGGGGTGTTCCGATGAAAATATTTGCCATAAGCGATTTACATATCTCTACCGACGGAACGAAGCCCATGGAAGTTTTCGGCAAAAGGTGGGACGGCTATCTCGATAAAATAAAAGCCGATTGGAATGAAAAAGTAACGGAAGAAGACGCGGTGCTTATTGCGGGCGATTTAAGTTGGGCTATGAAATTAGACGACGCCGTAAAGGACTTAAACGTTATTTCCGATTTAAAAGGTAAAAAAATCATAATAAAGGGCAATCACGACTATTGGTGGAACGCAATCGGCAGAGTTCGTTCGGCTCTCGGGGATAGTTTTGCGGTTCTTCAAAACGATTCCGTAAAAATAGGCGATTACGTTTTTTGCGGTTCACGCGGGTGGACGCTCGAAAATCCGTCCTCGGAGCAAGACCAAAAATTGGTGCTTAGGGAAGTTGAAAGATTTCGTCTAGCGTTAAAGGACGCCGAAAAAAAGAGAGAGGAGGGAGACAAGCTTATTTGTCTTATCCATTATCCTCCGTTCGATTTAAACAGAAATTCCTCTCCTTTTACGGAACTTTTCGAACAGTATAAGGTAGACGCCGTCGTGTACGGACACTTGCACGGTAAAGACTGTAAGGCTGAACTTTTGGTCAATAAAAACGGAATAAAATATTATTTAACTTCTTGCGACTTGGTTGCGCAAAAGCTAACTTTAATAGAAGTTTAGGAGAAAAAATGAAAGAATACTTTAAGAAAATGCCCAAGCGTTATTTTATCGACGCTTTCACGGGAATGGCACAAGGATTGTTCGTTACGCTTATTGCGGGAACAATAGTAAAAACGCTCGGCTCCGACGTTATCAACAAAATATTCGGAGTAAACGCCGTAGGCAATTTTTTCATATTGCTGGGGCAAGTGGCGTCCGTTTTAATGGGCGCGGGGATAGGCGTCGGAATTGCTTATTACTTAAAAACCAACAAAATGGTAATGTTTGCGTGCGCCGTTTCGGGTTTTATGGGCGCGTACAGTCAACAGCTTTTAGGCAGTAACTTCGGCGGAGGCTCTATTACGGCTGTGTCGGAGCTTGTCGGTAAAGGTTTACCGGGTAACCCCATAGGCGCTTACGTTTGCGCTTTAATTTCCGCAGAAATAGGAAATTTAGTTGCGGGGAAAACCAAACTCGATATTTTATTAGTGCCTTTAACTTGTATTTTTTCTTCTTTTGTCGGGCTATACGTCGCTTATCCGTTCATTTGGCTTATCAATAAGCTCGGAGACGGAATAGAAATCGCAACGAAATGGAACCCGTTTATTATGGGTATAGTAATATCCGTCGTAATGGGAATACTTTTGACAATGCCTACTTCTTCAGCCGCTATCTGGGTGGCGGTCGCAAGCGGAAACACTTCCGAGTATATGTTACTTGCAGGCGGAGCGGCGGTTGTCGGTTGCGCTTGTCACATGGTCGGTTTTGCCGTTCTTTCGTTCAAGGAAAACGGTTGGAGCGGTGTTATTTCGCAAGGCTTGGGAACGAGTATGTTGCAAATTCCCAACGTAATGAAAAAGCCTTTGCTTATGGTTCCGCCTATTATCGCAAGCGCCATTGCGGGACCTTTGGCTACTTGCGTGTATAAATTACACTGTAACGCTTCGGGCGGAGGAATGGGAACGAGCGGACTTGTCGGAATTTTCGGCACGGTAAACGCAACCAACCTTTTGGGGGCGAATCCGATTATTATGTGGGCGGGAATTATTTCGTTATTCTTCGTTCTTCCAACCGTCGTTTGCTATTTTACGGGTATGTTTATGCGTAAAAAGGGTTGGATTTCGGACGGCGACTTAAAAATTTAAAAAAAACCTATAAAAAAGTATTGACAAAAATTTTTTTTAGTAATATTATGTTAGCAGTCGAACTAAAAGACTGCTAATTTTTTTTAAAAGAAAATATTTTTATGAAGGTGATAATATGAAAAAATTTAAAGCTGAATCTCAAAAAGTATTAGATATGATGATAAATTCTATCTATACCAACAAAGAGATATTTTTAAGAGAGTTGCTTTCCAACTGCTCGGACGCAATAGACAAACTTTATTATAAGAGCTTGACGGGAGATATAAGCGGACTTGCCCGTGACGATTTCGAAATAAAAATCGAAGTCGATAAGGAAAAAAGAACGCTTAAAATAAGCGATAACGGTATCGGAATGACCGCCGAAGAGCTTGAAAACAATTTGGGCGTGATTGCAAAAAGCGGAACGGGAGAGTTCAAAAAAACCATCGACAATAAAGAAGAACTTAACGTAATAGGACAATTCGGCGTAGGTTTTTATTCGAGCTTTATGGTTGCGGACAAAGTGGAAGTTTTGTCCAAAGCTTACGGTAGCGACGAAGCTAACTTGTGGGTGAGCTGTGGTGCCGAGGGGTTTGAAATAACCAAAGCGGAAAAGGCTTCTAACGGAACCGAAATTACGCTTTATTTAAAGAAAGACGAAGACGACGGCGAGAAATATTCGCAATTTTTGGAAGAATATCAATTAACCGATTTAATTAAAAAGTATTCCGACTATATCGCATACCCAATAAAAACGGAAGTATCACGCTACATTCCCGCCGAAAAAGAGGGCGAAGAGGGTAAAACCGTAAAAGAAGAAAAAACGATTAACTCTATGAAGCCTTTATGGAAAAGAGCTAAAAGCGAAATAACGGAAGAAGAATACAATAATTTTTATAAAGACAATTTTTACGATTATCAAGAGCCGTTAAAGACTATACATTTAAACGCAGAAGGACTTTTGGAATTCAAGGCGCTGTTGTATATTCCGCAAAAAGCTCCTTTTAACTACTATACTAAAAGCTATGAAAAGGGTTTAAAGCTTTATACCAACGGCGTTATGATAAGCGAGTGCAATAAAGACTTGCTTCCCGATTATTTCGGTTTTGTAAAAGGGCTTGTGGACGCGCAACTCGATTTAAATGTTTCGAGAGAAACCATACAAAACAATAAAGTTCTTAAACAAATTCAAAAGAATATCGAAAAGAAAGTAAAAGCGGAACTTGAAAATATGCTTAACAACGATAGAGAAAACTACGAAAAGTTTTTTGAAAGCTTTGGTATGCAGTTAAAGTTCGGTATATACGAAAGTTACGGGCAAGCAAAAGACGTATTGCAAGATTTGATACTTTATCACGGTTACACCGCCGATAAAATGCTTACTTTAAAAGAATACGTCGACGGTATGAAAGACGACCAAAAATATATTTATTACGCCACGGGAAAAAGCGTTGACGCCGTAAAGCTTTTACCTCAAGCCGAAAAGGTCGTAGACAGCGGATACGAAGTTCTTTGTATGAAAGACGACGTAGACGAGTTTATGCTTAAAATGGTGGGAAAGTATTCGGATAAAGAGTTTAAAAACGTATGCTCGGGCGATTTGGGCTTAAACGAAGAAGCGGACGAAGTCGATAAAGAGATTGCGGACTATATAAAAGAGTGTTTGCAAGATAAAGTTAAAAAGGTAAGAATTACCGCAAGACTTAAAAAGCACGCCGTATGTCTTTCGAGCGAAGGTATGGTTTCGGTGGAAATGGAAAAAGTTCTTGCGTCTATGCCCGATTCCGACAAGAGCGTTAAAGCCGAAAAGATTTTAGAGATAAACGCAGAGCACGGCGTTTACAAAAAGCTTAAAGCTTTATACGAAGAGGACAAAGAAAAGGTTAAACCGCTTGCGGAAGTATTATTGTCGCTAGCAAAACTCATCGAGGGAATCGCCCCCGAAAATCCCACGACTTTCTCCGACGAAATTTGTTCGTTGTTGTCGTAAAGTCTTAAAAACACAGTGTAAAACGGTTTTATTTATTTTAAAACTAAAAAGAACTTGGATATTTCGTTATATCCGAGTTCTTTTTTTACTGCTTTAATATTAAAAGGTTTGGTAAAAACCGAAGTAAAAAAGCCTTTTGCGTAAGTTGTGAAATTACCCGTTGACTTTATTTTTTTTAAAAAGATATAATAGTCGTAATAGGAGGTTTTTACTATGAAAAGAAAACTAATGACGACTATTTTGTTACTTATTGGAATTATTGCGATTATGGGTTTATTCGGTTGCAAGGATTCGGCAAAAAAGGTTAATTTATCCGTTGAAGATATTCAAGTGGGGTTTGGGGAAACCGTTGAAATCGTTTACACGGTTAACGGTTCGGATGAAAAGCCGACTTTCTCTTTTGAGGGTGAAAATATCGTAATATCCGACGGAAAAGTTACGGGGCTTATCGAAAATACTCAAACTTTAGTAACGGCGCGTATCGGAAAAACAAAGACTGCGTTTACCGTTTCGGTCGGGGCTGATTACGGAACGCTTACTATTGCCGATTTATCGTTGTCGTTTACGCAAGAAAAAATACTTATACCCGTTTTTTCCAACGAGGAATACGAAGAAGACGTTATCTATTCTTTCGAGGGGAACGCAATAGAAATTAAGGACGGAAAAATAAAAGGGTTAATCCCGAATACGACTACGATTGTTTCCGCTGAAACGTTGCGTCATAGCACTACGTTTAAAGTTGACGTAACTTATATTACTGCGCTTCTTACCGACGTTAGCGGTAACGAGTCGAAATTTGCAATTCCCACGCCCGATAGTGAAAACTACGTTATAAAAACACGTGTGGAAGTAAAGGAATACAGAACTTTTACTCGTCTTTGCGCATTTGCGTTTAATAACAGCGATAACAGTTGGTATAACGTTGAATTGGCGGAAAGCGGAGAAATTATTTTATACGGAAGGTTTAACGGTATAGAAAAATATCATATTAAACTTTTCGATAAAGAGGAAGTTTTAGTAGGCGGAAGTATCGTGTTTAACGTAGCTCTTTATAAAAAAGGACAAGCTACGAGATTTTACGTTAACGATAACCTCGTATGTTATTATACCGAAGAGGAAATGAACGGTTACGCCACGCTTGGTTCGCCCGAAGTTACGGCTCTTGCGAACAGAACGGACGCAGGGAAGTATTTGGTTGAACTGAGTAATATGTATTATCTTACGGAAGATAGCGACGAGTATAAATCTTATAGTAACGGCGTAAAGTTTTTTAATAAAACGCTGTCGGAAAGCGACGGGGCAGAGCTTAAATATTCCTTTGGCGAAATAAATAAAGTAATGGGCGACGATTATTTGTTTTCCGCCACGGTAACGGTAAACGAGTATGATACGGGTTATACGAGAGTTAGTTCTTTTGCGTTTAACGGTTGGGATAATTGTTGGTACAATATCGAAATCGACGGGAGCGGAAACTTTAATTTATACGGAAAATTCAACGGCGTCGAAAAGTACGGAATTTACTTGTTTAACGTAAACGATATTACGGTAGACGGCATAATTTCCTATACGGTAAAAATACTTAAAAAGGGAATTTCTACGTTTTTATTTGTTAACGGCAAGCTTGTTTGCGGTTATAACGAAACCGATATGCAAGGTTTTGAGGATTATCACGGTTGGAAAGAATTAAAAACGTTGGAAATAACTACCGCAACGGACGCAAGTTGGCGAGAAGGCGGTTCGTATTCGATCGGTTTTTCAAACGTTTACTTTGTTCCTTCTACCGATTTAGAGTATGAAAGTTTTGAAGAAAAAACTCTTTTAGAATGGGAAAGCGTAACGCTTGAAAACGCTGATGGAGGAGAAAGCAAATATCGCTTCGGAAATATTTATAACGTGTATTCGGATTATTTATTCGAGGCGAGCGTAAAGGTGGAAAGTTATCGTGAAAACGGTTGGACGAGAATACTTGCATTAGCGTTTAACGGAAGCGATAACAGTTGGTATAATATCGAAATGAACGAGTCCAAAGATGTTGTGTTGTACGCAAGGTTTAACGGCGTTGAAAAATACGGCATATCTTTGTTTAACGTTGCCGACGAAGGTGTCGTCGTAGACGGAAAAATTACTTTTACCGTTGCGATTTATAAAAAGGGACAGTCTACCGCTTTATATATAAACGGTAAGGAGGTATGCACTTTTTCCGAAAGCGAAACGGCGGGTTATGCGATTTTAAATTCGTTAGAAGCAACCGCTTGCGCTAATAGAAACAATGCGGGAAGTTATAAAACCGTTATCGAAAAGGCTTGCGTTTATTCTTCCGAGAGTAGCAAGTACGAAAATTTTGCTAATAAAAACGTGTAAATCGACAAGGGTGCAGGAGGATATAATTTGAAAAGGAAAAGAGTTTCAAGTTTTCTCGTTTTGATAATGTATTTAATCTGTTTTTTTGCGTTAGTCGTGCCATATGGCGGTAAAAAGGCAAAAGCAGGTGTTGAAGATGAGGGAGAAATTACTCGCATGGAAAGTAAAATAACCACTTTAAACTTAAAGGGATACGTAGGCGCTAATTTAAAAAACAATATAAAATATTGGCAAGTACAAGCCTATGAAAACAATCTCGGCATAATAGAACAAATAGCACGGGCAAATTCTTCTTCGGGCGTAAATCTGAACAGAATATTAGGTACGGATTATTACGGGGTAGACGCTTATTACGATATAGACGTGGTAGAGAACGGAAAAGGAAAGGCGCTCGGGTGGACGCTGAAAAACGTTCCCGACAGCTTTAAAGACAGAGATTTTATCTTTTCGGGAGATTCGTCTGCCGTCACCGATTGGAGCGACGCAAAGTTGCTGACTTTTGACGTAGACGCTTCGGCTGTTTCCGCTCAAACGGAGATAAGAATCGCTTTCGAGGAGAACCGTATCGGAAGGGAAACGTACGAACTTGTTGCGGGTAAAACCGTATGGCTGTATTCAGGCGGTGATTGTACCGAAACTCTTGTGGCTGACGGCGGATACGTTCCTTTACCTAACGGCTTTAGCGGTACCGTATTGCTTCCCCTCGACGAAAACGCTTTTCAACGTTATTATAACGACGGCGGAAACGATAAAATGGACTTAAATTCCGTGCAAAAAATAATTCTTTCGTTAAAGGGAAATTCGTTAAGCGTCGGCAAGACCGTTTATATCGACAATTTCGCTCTTGGCGGAGAGTTCGGCAACCCTTGTTTTTCTTTAAACGGCGTTGATTATTCCAAAAAAACCGTTTGGGATATGGAAAATCTTGAAAAACGAGATAATTACGAGTACAGTTCCTTACAGTGGTACGGAGAATTCGTCGGGAAACTTTTAACGGGAACGGCTTATTGTTATAAAGCGGAGCCGGACGAAGAGTTAAAAAAATCAGCAGAGAATATAATCGAAAAATTAGCTTTGGCGCAAGGCGAAGACGGGTATCTCGGAGTTTATCGAGGAGGCGAACGGTTTTCGGTTAATGCGGAAAATTGGGATTTATGGAACCATTATCATTGCGTCGTGGGGCTATTTGAGTGGTACAAAATAACGGGCAACGAAAAAGCCTACGGTATTGCCGTTAAAGCCTTGGACTGTATTTTAAACGCTTTTGAAGGTAAAAGTTATTTGGTTAAAGGCGGTTTTGAAACTAATCGTGCAATAGCTCACGGGTTTGCTATAGCTTATCAGGTTACGGGGGTAAAAAAATACTTGACCGAAGCGGAAAGAATAATAAAAAACGATTGTCAGGACGAAAACGGTTGGTATAAAAGCGCTCTTTCGGGCAGGCATTTTTACAATTCCAGCAGTAACCGTTGGGAAGTTCTTCATATGATTATGACTTTGGGAATTTTATACGAAGAAACGGGCAATAAAGAATACTACGACGTAATGAGTACCGTTTGGGAAGACGTTTACAATTCCGACGTTCATAACAGCGGAGGCTTTACCACTAACGAAGGCGCCGTAGGCGACCCTTACGTTGACGGCGTTATCGAAACTTGTTGTACGGTGGCGTGGACGGCGTTTAGTAACGAGTATTACAAATACAATAAAAGCGTAACCGTTGCCGACGAATTAGAACGCTCTTACTATAATGCGATGCTAGGGGCGTTATTAGACGACGACAAATATTGTTCGTATAATACGCCGATGGACGGCTATCAAGGCGGAGGCGGATATTATGACGGGAGAAGGGTTACTTCTCAACAGGACATATCTTTTCAGTATATAGCCACGTCGCCCGATTTTAATTGTTGTCAAGCAAATCTTGCGAGAGGACTGGGACAAATTTCCGAATGGGCTTGCGTAACGGATAAAAATGCGTTATATTTAAACTATTACGGAAAATGTGAAATTAAAACCTCGATAAACGGAAAAGAGGTAACCGTTAAGGAAACTACCGATTATCCCGTAAACGGAAAAATAGATATAGAGATAAAGGGGTTAAACGGTGAGGAGGAGTTTACTCTTTATTTGCGTATTCCTTCTTGGGCAAAAGCGTCAAACGTGTCTTTTGACGGGAATTCGTTCGTGGCAAAAGAGGGAGAATATTTTAAAATAACCAAACAATGGAAAAACGGGGATAAAATCAAACTCAATCTTACCACGGATTTTCATTATTGGATAGGGCTTAATTCAAAATATCATAAAACTTCCGTTTATTACGGCCCTATTTTGTTCACGGCAGACGAATATTATTCGGGTTGCACGACGGCGAGCGTAAACGTTAAAAGTTTTGAGAACGCTATAATCGAAAGCGGTGTAACGGAAGGAGCCATGCTTTTTGCGACGGTTACTTGCGAAAACGGAGCAAAAGTCAGATTAGTCGATTTTGCAAGTGCAGGAAAATATAACGGCAATTCGCAACCGTCGGCGTACTCGTCGTGGTTGTACGTAAGTAGCGCTCCTTACTATCTGGAAAATGCGCACAAACAGTGGATTAACAGCGACAAATATTATATTTATTCGCTCGAAGACGTTTTTGATAAAAAAGGGTATTACGTCGGTGACAAGGTTGAAATAAAGTCAAGTAATAGAATAGTCGAAGTGTCGGGCGTTGACGTATTCGAAGAAAACGGCTCGCTGTTTTTCTTGATGCCCGAAAGCGACGTTGAAATAGCTATAATTTATGAAAACGAGGTTGTTCCGCCTGAAAAGGACGATAAAACTTCCGGTAAACACAATAAAAAAACGGCGATAGCGTGCGGTGTTGCGTGCGGTTGCGGTGTAGTCGGAGCAATAATCGTTTCGTTAAGGATAGTTAAAATAAAAGGCAAAAAGCAAAATGAATAGTAATTTGTTTAGATTGTTTTTAGCGGAGGAATTATGGATAGATACAACGAAAAAGTTTTTGCCGTTAGCATTTGGGATAAAAACGTTGACGACGTAATAAGGGCGGTAGGATGTAAAACCCGAAGAGATATTTTGCGAATTTTGGTCGGAAATCCTATGAGTATAATGAGTATTGCGGAAAGTTTAAACGTTGCCGTTTCTACCGTTAGCGAACATATAAACGCTCTTTTAAAAACGGGAATTATTTCAGTGATAAGGAATTTGCCAGACAGAGGCAGAAGTAAAATCGTTGCTTTGCAATATGAAAAATTAGAATTGGATTTCTCAAAGGAGCCTATGGGTTTAAATAAAGGTAATTATACCGTTCAAATTCCGATAGGCAGTTACAATTCGTTTAAAATCAATTCTCTTTGCGGAATGATAGGAACGGACGGCTATTTATCTCCTCGGGACAACGTCGAATCCTTTTATTCGCCTTTAAGAGCCGTGGCGCAGTTAATATGGTTCGATTACGGCTATTTGGAATACGTTATTCCCGTAGAAAAACAAAAAGCCGATAACGTAAGCGCCGTATCTTTTTCGCTTGAAATATGTTCCGAAGCGCCTATTTATAACGAGGATTGGAAATCGGATATTTATTTTGAAATTAACGGAAAGCGAGTTTGCGTTTATACTTGCCCAGGGGATTTCGGATTAAGACGAGGTCTGTTTACGCCGGAGTGGTGGAACGGAACGCAGTACGGACTTTTGAAAAAAGTCGAGGTTAGAGAAGACGGAAGTTATTTAGACGGGGAGAGGGTGTCCGAGGTTTGTTTGTCGGATATTTGCAGTCAAGAATTTTCTTTAATTACTCTAAGAATCGGCGTTGACGAAAAAGCCGTTAACAGGGGCGGGATAAATATTTTCGGAAAAAAATTCGGCGACCATAATCAGCATATAGTTTTTTCTTTGTCGCATAAAAACAAATCGCTATGATTTTTTAAATAAAATATGAAACGACCGAAAAAATTCGGTCGTTTTTTAATGCTGTAAATTTTTGTTTAAAGTATTTTTGTGAAATTATTTTTCGACAGGGAGATTGTCGTAGGTAAATTTGAGACATATGTCTTGCGGATAGTCGCCGAATTCTTTACCGAATATGTTAAATCCGCCTCGGTTGGTTGCGGTGTCCTTGTTTCCTATGGCAAGTATTATTTTGTTGCCTTTTGCTAAATCCAAGTCTTTCAATTTTACACGGGAAGAGATTTTTTGGTTGTTTAAATAAACTCCTTTATCGTTTACGGTAACGGTAACCAGTCGTCCGTATTGCGTGTTTACGCTAGGCCACCATTCGGGATTGAGCAATCCTTTTCTGTCGCCGAAGTCGCCGTCGCTTGTGTAAGTCGCAATTTCTTGATTATTTATCCAAAAAGTAATATCCGATTTATAATCGTTGTCGAAATAAGGCGCTTCCGAGCATATTTCCAGCGATAGCTGTATTTCGTTTACGGAATGATATTTCGCAACCTTATTGTTCATATAATAGGTTATTATTCCGTTGGAAGCGCTTACAAGTTGCGCTTGCGTTCGTTCGGGCATAAAAACCGATTCGCTTATCATACGAAAATAATTGTCTTTAGTCGCAAAATCAAAAGAGTCTCCTGCAAAATCGGCGTAGTGTCCGACTCCTACCGATTCGGTTATTGAAGTTTGTTGAGAGGGAATTTCGTTTTGGTTATAGTAAAAAGAAATCTTAACGCTTCTCATATCTCTTACAATCATTCTGGTGGTACCGCTCGTTGAAGATTTATACTTTACGGTAATTAGATTATATTCTTCCAACTTGTATAAGTGGTGTAAAAGCGTGGTCTTGGGGATTTTTAACAGTTTTACGAGTTCGGGCACGGTTCTCGTGCGTCCGCATTGCATAACTTTTAAAATTTGCAACCTTGTTTCGTTGCCGAGTGCCGAACATATTCCTGCGATAATCGGCATATCGGCGTCCTTTTCTATCGTTAAGTCCATTTCTGCGTTTGCGTATTTCGGTAATTTCATAACTTTTCCCTCCGCTTGCTATAATGTTATCATATCACGTTTTCTTTTGAATTGCAAACTAAAATTATAGTCTAAAATAATAAAAAAAACTAAAAAAATAGTCTATGTTTTTCGGGCTACGTATTGAAATTATTATAAATATCGTTTAAAATATATAATGATTAAACTGTGAGGAGGTTGATAAATTGAAAAGGTTAAAAACACTTTTAATTACCTTATTGATAGTTGTAACGTTGGCGATGAGTTTCGGTTGCGGTACGACGAATACTACGAATTCTTCTAGTACGTCAAGCAGTTCGAAGTCTTCCGTCAGACCTACTACTTCGAGTACTTCTAGTATTTCTAGTATTTCGCCCGACGACGATAGTTCAACGTCTAAAAGTCCTATTATACCTAGGGTGGATTCGCCTGCGGAGAGCGGTAGCGGACTTATAATCCCCGAAATAGATTCGGACGAAGATTCGGGAACGCAAACGCCGTCCTCGTCGGAAACAGAAAGTTCGAATTCGTCTTCTTGGGTGCCAAGTATTATAGACCGTGACGAATCGAGCAACGTGTTTGACGAGATTGATGATTCGGTAAAATATACGTATAATGCGTCTACCGTAAAATTCACGACGGTTAACGGAAGTTTTTCCACGTCTAGCGGTAGCGGAACGTATAGCGATTTTAAAACGACGAATACTTATTCGCTAGCGGTATGCACAAGCGTAAAATTCCCGTACGGAACGCTTTCTTGCGATATGAAAAACGTTTCCGACGCAGATAGCGGAATAGTGTTCGGGTTGTCGGGTAGCGGTAGTTCTTTTTGGGAAGGCTCCGGCGTAAGCTATTATTTCTTCTTTTTAAATAAAAGCGGGGTTGCCTATTTAGGTAAAACCGACAACGGAAATTGGAGCGTGTGTAAGTACGTTTCGTATTCGTATAACACTACCAGTTACTATAACCTTAAAGTGGTTTTCCAAGGAAGTAAGATATGTTGTTACGTAAACGGCGAGCTTTTATTTGCCTATCGCGATAGCAACGTGTTAAAAGGTACGGGGTTCGGAATTCGTTCGTCGCAAAGCGGAGTGGAATTCAAGAATATTTCCGTAACTAACAATTACAACTATTAAAGGAGGAAAATATGACAAAGAAATTAACTAAAACGTTAATCGGCTTGTTTTTAGCGGTTATATTAGTTTGTTCGGTTTCCGCTTTTATTTCTTCCTCGGCGTTTGCCTCGACTTCGTCGGGATACACGGTAACTTTCGTAACCGACGGAGGAACGACTTATTTTCCCGCCACCACGGAAAGCGAAGACCAAGCCGTGCTTCTTCCCGTTCCCGAAAAATTCGGTCATATTTTTACGGGTTGGTACGACAATAGCGAGTTCGAGGGCGAAAGCCTTTCGGGAGAGTACGTTCCGACGGGCAACGTAACGCTTTACGCAAAGTGGGAAGATATTAAATATTTCGTTACTTTAAACTCGAACGGCGGAACAAAATATCGTTTGGTAACGAGTAACGGACTTGGGATACAGCTTCCCGTTCCCGTTAGAGCGGAATACGTTTTTGACGGTTGGTACGAAAATATGGATTTTAGCGGTGAAAAATTAGGCGAAGTATACATTCCCTATCAAAGCATTACCTTATACGCAAAGTGGAATCCCGTCGAATACGTTGAGATTTCATTCGATTCGCAAGGCGGAAGTAAATTAGATTCCGTTAAAATGAACTTGGGAGAAAACGTGGCGTTGCCCGAACCCGAACTTTACGAATACGGGTTTAAGGGTTGGTATAAAAATTCTGCGTGCCTAGGGGACGCAGTGGAAAACACTAGTGCGTTTACGGAAGATATTACGTTATACGCTAAATGGGAAAGGGTGTCTTATTTATATCTTTATCACGGACAACTTTCAGAGCATAAGCGTCTTGCGTACACGCCGGGAACTACTATTAAGGTTTCCGAAATAGAAAGACCCGATGCGTTGGTTGTGGACGGAACGTCTTGCCCGTTCGTAAAATGGGTTTACGACGGTACGGAGGCAGACCTTCCCGCAGAAATTAAACTCGATACGCACGTTTATCTTTTAGCCGTATACGATTATTCTAATCTTCCCGCAAAAGAACATATAAAACAAAACGACGACGGAAGTTATACCGCTACGGGTAAAGTAATAAAAGTGCT
>CAZRMT010000017.1:7107-22138 GCA_964601265.1 uncultured Christensenella sp. | reverse complement strand
AAGATGTAGTTAATAAAGGTTGGGATATTGTAAAAGGATGGTTCTAAAAATTAGGAGACTAGTATGGATGACATCTTTACAGGCTTTATAGGATTAATACTATTTGCCTTAATTTATATGTGGGGAGATTTGGCGGGTGTAGACAAAGTAACTTTATATATAATTGGTGCATTGTTTGTTATTCTCTGTGTGGTATTAGCGTATGTTATAGCAAAATCTTTTGATAAGAAATCAAAACTTGGTCGTGGTTTAATATGGGTTCTTTCATGTTGCATAAGCCTAATGGTGATTATTTTAATAATGTTGATATGGATACTTATTGTTAAATACGCTTAAATATTCTAATCTTAAACTAGGATACCGCCAAAGCGGTATCCTACGTTTAAAACCACTTAGAAAACCTAGACCCCGAACATATAGACGGGTTAAACCTCTATGTATACTGCAACAACAACCCGATAATGTTCACCGACGAAACGGGAGAAATGCCCAAGTGGCTAAGGAGAACGTTTAAGTTTGTGGCTGCCGTAGCTATTGTTGTAGGTGTTACGGCGATAGCGGTTGCAACAGCGGGTGCCGCGGCGGCTGTGTTAGGAGCGAGTGTAACGGCAGTAACAACGAGTACGGCTGTTGGCGGGCTTGTTGCAGGAGGCGTGGAAATAGCAAGTCAGATATATAGAAACGGAATAGACAATATGAATTATACTTCGATTCTTCTCGAAACGGCTTCCGGTGCAGTAAACGGAGTGCTTAGCGGAGTAATGACTTCGACGGTGTCGCCGGTTGCAAGAGTTGGGGCTAGAGTTGGAAAAGTGCTTCTTGGCGGAGCAACGGAAGTGTTGCACGGAATAAACAACGGACAGTCTTTTAAACAAACTATGGTCAATGCAGGTATGTCTATGGCAATTGGGACTGCGTTTCAAATGTATGGAGTTCTTAGTGATGCTAGTTCTGGTAGACTTTCAAAAAGTTTTCTAGGGAAAACAGAATTCGGAACGGGGGATATGTTAAAATTGTCCGGCTCGTTGTTCGGAAGAAAATTATATAGAACCTCGTTATATGCTGAAGATGTAGTTAATAAAGGTTGGGATATTGTAAAAGGATGGTTCTAAAAATTAGGGGGTAGTATGGATCACGAAATTGGTTCACAAATCGTTGGAATAATACTAATTGCCTTGATTTATATGTGGGGAGATTTAGCGGGTGTAGACAAAGTAACTTTATTTATAATTGGTGCACTATTTCTTGTTCTCTTTGTGGTATTGGGTATGATTGTGTGGAGATTCCTTGGTAAAAAAACAAAGCTCAATCGTGGTTTAGTGGGGTTTCTTTCATGTTGCATAAGCCTAACGGTGATTATTTTAATAATGTTGATATGGATACTTATTGTTAAATACGCTTAAATATTCTAATCTTAAACTAGGATACCGCCAAAACGGTATCCTACGTTTAAAACCACCTAGAAAACCTCGACCCAGAACATATAGACGGGTTAAACCTCTATGCGTACTGTAACAACAATCCGATTGCCAACATAGACCCCGACGGAAATCTAAGCATAGAAAGAGTTTGGAAGAAGGTTAAAAAGTTCACCAAAAAAGTAGTAAACGCAATAGACGATTTTGTTGACGAACACGGTGAACAGATATTAAATGATCTTCTAATAGTTGCCGGAACAGCCGCTGCTGTTGGGTTGACCTATGTAACTTTTGGAGCCGGCTCGGTATTAGGGGGAGCAATAATTTCTGGGTGCATTTCTGCGGGTGTTGATACATTTAAGCAGGTAGTGGTAGATGGTAAATCTTTTTCAGAAGTGAATTGGAAGCAGGTTGCCACGGAGGGTGTTTCGTCTTTTGTGTCAAGTGCTGTGATGGGTGGACTTAAGACTAAAGGGATAAATTTATCCACTCATAGTAGGGCTTTTGGAAAATCGTTTATTAAACAAACAACAAAAGGGTTAATTATGGACGCATTTACAGATGATACATTAACAACAAAAGAGTATTATCAGAAAGTTGTAATAGGTACAGGCATAAATTATTTCTCAGAAATATTTAAAAAATAGGGATAATATGAATAACATAATAAAAAATATTTTGGTAGTTGATTTAATCTTTATTTCTTGTATAATTGGATCAGTCGTTGAACTTATTAAAAGATGGGCTAATTTTAAAGTGAGAATAATTAGTGCGGTCGGAGCCATAGTATTTATTATTGCGGGGATATGGATCAATATTCCTTATTTAAAGGATTTAATGCGTAAAGAGACGATAATGTTTGAAGGTACGTTTCTTTATGATGATTCTGGGGCTGATTTTGTAACGGATACTTATTATTTTGATACAGATAATAACGGAAAGCGAGACGATTATTTTGTGAAGTCCATTTTTAGCGGAAGTAAATATGTTCCGAAAAAGGGGAAAAGGTATCGGGTTGTCGTATATAAGCACTCGCACACTATTTATTCCTTAGAGCTGTTAGAGTAAAAAATTAAGCAATTTTTGTTCATTACGATTTACGGGAAAACGCAGATTTTTCCGTAAATTTTTATGTTAAAAAAATAGTTGCAAGATTTATGCGACGGATTTAGTAAAAAGCTTTACGCATAAAACGGTCATATCGTCCTTTATTTCTTTGTCGAGCGTTAAAGCTTGGTTTAAAATATTGTCGGCAAGCGTTTGCGGATTGCCCGTGGTTTGCGTTTTTAGGTATTCTAGTAAATCCGTTGACGAACCGAACGCGTCGCTTATCCCGTCGCTTATTAAAACAACGGTGTCGCCGTTTTTCAGAGTGGTTTCTCCTTCCGTTAAAGAAAGCTTTTCCGAAATTCCTAGCGGGAGCGAAGAGGATTCCACTATTTTTATATTGTCCTTTTCGAGAATGTATCCGTAAGGCGCGCCGACTTTTATAAATCGGGCTTGTCCGTCGAACAAATCTATTATCGCTAAATCCAAGCAAGAAAACACGTCGGGGCAAGAAACGGTAAGTATTTTGTTTAGAATTTTAACGACGAACTTGTAATCCATACCCGTTCTCATAAAATTTTCGAGCATAGAAGTGGTTAGAGAGGATACGGAGTTTGCGACTTCACCGCTTCCCATACCGTCGTTTACGGCTACCATAAACCGTCCCTCGTCGATTTTTGTCAGCGAATGACAGTCACCGCATAGCGAGTTCCCCCTTTTACATTTTTGCGAAATTCCGAAAACGGCGTCGAATTTAGGGGAGGGCGTAAAACTTATGGCAGAATAGGAAGAAGAAAGGTTGACTACCGAATTTACGTGTATTTTTCGTTGCAAGGCTTCGCTCAACAACCTTGCGACGTTTTTGTTTTCGAATTCCTCTTTATCCATAACTATATCGACTTGAAAATCGTTTTTGTTTTTGTAAAACATCAATTCCGAAAACAGCACGCCTCTTTTATGTAAAAAATCGCCCAACTGTTTTTCCGTTTCGGACGAAAAGGACAACTGCGTGCTTAAAGAAGTGGCAAGTTCTTGAATTATCCTTGCAACGGAGTTTGCTTGAATACCCAAAAGCTCTCTTTCGTCGCTAAACGCTCTTGAAAGTTTCAGTTTGTCTTTATATAAAGATATATCGGAATTAAAGGTATAAAGCACGTTGTTTGAAAAACTGCAATTCGCAGTAAACTCTACGGGTAAATCCATAAGAGTTAACTTGCCTTTTGCAATGCCTATGGACGCAAGTTTTATCAAAATTTCGGGAGAGGGGAAGTTTTTAACGTCGCAAGTGGGCTTTAAAGGACAGCTTTTGCAAACCGAGGAATATACGTTTAAAGCGATTTTTTGTTTGATTTCTTCATCGCTAAGCGAAATTTTTTTCAAATTTCCCATAGAGCGGTAAGTCTCGCCAAACGCCCCCGAAACCTCGTACAGCTTTGAAGACAGCGTGAGCCTTGCTCTGTTTATGGCTTGGCGAGTTAATTTTTTTTCTTTAAACTTAAAAAAGTTATCCTTTATCGCCGTTACGGTTTTTTTGGGAATAAAGGCAAAAGCAAAAGTCGCAATTACGAAAACGACTAACCCGACGTAAGAAAATTCCGTGTAAACGTCGGTAAAAAAGAAAAGGCATAGCTCGGTTGCCAAAACGGTTATTGCCGAAAAAATCCTAGAAAAGGAAACGATAGAAAGCGAAATTAACGAGTGCAAAGCGAACACGCCGAGCGGAATAAAAGAGCGTGTTGCAATCGCATACGGCATAGCCAAAATTACGGCTAAAAGCGTGCTTGTTCCGTCGCAAAAAAGGTAAGAGGCGAAAAGTATCATAAACACCGAAAACGCCTTCCAAATTTCATAGCCGAACAAGTTTATCGCGCCTAGCCCCACGGCTAAAACAAAGCAAGAAGTCGCCACTATTTCGTCTAGTTCCGGCTTGTATTTAAACCCGTTCACGAAAAGCACCCGCACCGCAATTATGCTTATAAAGGAAAAAATTAAAATTATCGACGTATAGACGGCTTTTTTTATCGTTATTTCCCCAAAAACGAGGTAGGGAACGCAAGAAGCGAGAAGATATAATAAAAGTTCCGCATTGGGCTTTTTGCCGGATTTAGAGTAGAAAAACACTATAACGGTGATTATGCAACTCATACAAGCGTCTATAAGGATAAAGGTGTAATCACGGTAGAAAAAAGATGTTAAGTTGTATAAAAAAAAGGTGGGAAGAATGGAAAAAGAGTTGTACAGTAGCCCCGCGAGTAGCGATAATTTTGCAGGCAGAAATTCGCCTTTTATGCAGGAAGAGAGGCTTGCGAACAATAAAGTAATTAAAGCGTATTTTAATATATGTTTATAGTTTAATCGTTTTTTTTCCATAAAAAAGCTTTGCTCCTTAAAGATACGATAGCATATTTATCATATCGTTTTTTGTCGCAAAGCCCGTTATAAAATATTATTTTGTCATAAAAGTTACTTAATTATTTCGATTAAGTCGATAAGGTCTTGAATTCTGTAATCGGCAACGGTGTCTTTTTTGGCGGATTTATCGAACAAACAGCTTTTAATTCCGCCGTTTACGGCGCCTAAAATATCCGCCGATTCGCTGTCGCCCACCATTAAAGCTTTTTCTTTTGAAAAGTCGGGAATATGAGAAAAAGCGTACTCGAAAAATCTTGCGTCGGGTTTAGCGTAGCCTATTTCTTCGCTAATAAACACGCCCGAAAAGTATTTTCTCAAACCCGATAAATCGAATCGGCTGTTTTGTACTTTTTTTGCCCCGTTGGTTACTATGTAAACCCGTTTGCCTAATTTTACAAGCGTTTTCAACAGCCTTTTTGCGTGCGGAATAAGCTCGGTGGATTTTGATAAATTCTCGGCGTATTTTTCGTTAAAAGGCACGGGGTTTATATCTAGAGAGTGTTTCTCAAAAAGTTTTTCAAAGCGTTTTATAACTAATTCGTCTTTTGAAATAAGTCCTTTTTCGTGCAAAGCCCAAAACTCGTTGTTGAATTTTACAAAGTCGGCGTGCAGGCAACTCGTGGGCTTAACGTTAAAAGTTTTAAAAGCTTTATACAGCGATTTTTTTTCGCCTTTGTCAAAGTCGAAAAGCGTTCTGTCGCTATCCAAAAGTAAAATATCGTAACTCATAATTTCATTTTATCAAAAAAAATCAAATTATGCAAAGGTTTAAACGTTAGTTTTTATCGGGGCTTATCACCTTTGCGTCGACTACGAGTTCGAGCCTGTCTAGGTAGTCGGAGGAAAGTTTTTTATAGTCGGAATGATATTTTTCAAACAGGGTTTGTTTAATAAAGAAAATATCGCACTTACTTTTTTTCATTTCGTCCACTAGCGAAATTAGCGAGTTTTTTATATATTCGCTTCCGTGTAAAATTATTTCGTCGGGCAAAATTTTGGGCGTCGGCAAAACTTTTATTTCGCCGTTTTCGTCTATATCCACAAGCGTTGCTTTTAAATTGAGTTTTAAATACAACCGAATTTTGTCCCCTTTAACCGACACTTTTATTTTGTGATAGTTTTCGTTTATTTTTAGTAATACCTTGTTTTCGCCGTAGGTAAAATCGAAATAGGAATCGCTTACGTCTTTATGAAGAAGGTTGTAAAAATGCGTTTGATTTTTGTCGAGCGTTCCCGAAACTAAGCCGTCGTTTAACAAAAGAGTCGTATAGCTTTTAAAAATAACGTCCTTTAAATTTTCCTTGGGCGGATTTTCGGTGGGTTCTACCTTGCCTATATCGTCGTTATTGTCAATATCTATTAGCGGAATCATTCCTTTATGCGATACGGAAAGCATACTTTCGGCTAAATCTTTTGCTCGGGTATAGTAAACGGCGTTGGCTTTACCGGGGTTTTTAAGCATAATTTTTTCTATGGAATAAGAGGATAAGATGTCCAGTGGCGAGGTTGCCGACAAAACGTCCTTGGCGGATTGTTTGCTTGCGCATATCAAAACGGAATCGTATATCTTCGTGCTGTACAAAAGGTAATTTATAACTTCCGTCAGTTTTTCGTCTATGATATTTTGGTTGATTATCAAGACTTTACAAAATGAAAGTTTGGGGTACCAACCCGTATCGCTTCCGATACTCGTTATTGCCGAGCCTATCGTCTCGCCCGTTCCCGTAACCACGGCTTTTGCGTTTTCCGAAGTGTCCGTTGCCTGCGGAAGAATAATTTGAGCGGTTACGGAAAGTCGTCCGTTTTCCATATCTATCCCGAGCGCCGAAATAATCGCCGTTTTTTCTATTTGAATTAACCCTTTATTATTGGTTAAAAACATACTTATGGTTATTAAAAAAATTAAAAACACACTTTTAAAACCGAATTTTTTCATTTTTTCTCCTATGAAAATATTGTCGCCGACTTACATTTTTGCCGATACGCTAACGCACGGGGAGCAAACAAAAATTTAGCGTTCCTCTCGTGGTTTTTTACGGTGAGGTTTTACGGCGAAAAACAACGATAGCGGAAGAAGGTACACCATTACGAATTGTGCGGGCATAAAGTACTTGAAAAAGAAATTAAACCAATAAATCGTCTGCGTTCCGAAAAAGTTTGCGAATAAAAAAAACGAAAGGGCAATGCTTCCCGAAATGATATAGGTAGTTTTTTTTTGCCCGCCGAAAACGTATTTTAAAAGCTCGGCAGAAGCGGTAAGGGGAAGAGTGAGAGCAAACATTCTTACAAAGTCAATCATAAACACGGCAAAGGTGTCTATTCTGCCCACTCCCGCAACAACGTCGCTATAATGTCCCATTTGCGAAACGGCGAAAAGTTTGGTTTGCGCAACGGGTCCGAACGTTGAAAAAAATACGAGAAAAACCGCAACTACGAGCATATAGCCCGACAAAAACGATAAAACAAGGTAAAAAGTCGGTTTTTTATCGTCGTTTTTTTCGCTTGTAAAAAACAATAAAAATATACCTTCTCCGCCGTAGGTAAAATTAAAAAGACTGCCTTTTATAATACTTTTCACGGAATCGGGTTTTAACGGGAGAAGGTAGGCGAACCGAGTTTCGCCGAAAGTCAACACGAGAATTAATCCGATACCGACTACCGATAATATCGCTAAAAACAGCGAAAGTCTTTCGTAAGGTTTCAGTCCCTTTATTCCGAGGTAAAATATTAAAAAGAAAAAGGGTGTGAAAATGTAACCGAAAGCGGTGTCCTCGTAGTAAGAAGTTTCCAAAAAATATTTTTCGCCCGACACGAACGTTAGGCTTCTTGCGATAAACAAAAAAGCGTAAACGGAGAAAATTATTTTAGTAAAAACTTTACCTATGCGTTCTTCCAAGAGTTGCGATACGGGGACGTCGATTTTTTGTCTGAGCAGTGCCATTAAAAAGGCAAAGAGCGTATCTATTACGGTTGAAATCAATCCCGAAATCCATAGCGAACGCCCCGAAAATTGCGATAAAAGGCAAGGGAGCGAAACGAGTTTCGTCACGGGAATTATAGCAAAAAACAAAAGGCATAAATGTAAGGTGGCGTTGTATTTATAGGTGTGATTTATTTTATTCATATTATTTACCGTCAATTCTTTTTTTGTTTTTAGGGTTTAAAGACAGGGGACGTTTATCCATTTTGTCCACTCGTTCCATAATAACTGCGTCTTTTAAGTCTTCGGGCAAAACGGGAGAGTAAGGCGATAAAAAAGGAACGGTAAAGCTTTCTAAAGAGGCAAGGTATACTAAAATAAACGCCGAAGCTATTAAAATTCCGTATCCGCCGAAAGTTCCCGCAATGACGAGTAATCCGAGCCTTAACACGGACAGAGTGTCCACAAGTTCTGGAACGGAATATAAACATATTCCCGAAAACGCCATAATTAAAATGGTGGGACTGGATACTATTCCCGCGTTTACCGCCGTTTCGCCTAGCACCAACGCTCCCACTACCGATAATGCCATTCCCACGTATTTAGGCATACGAATACTTGCTTGATTGAGTATTTCGAACACCAAAAGAGTGAAAAACATCTCATACCCCGGCGATAACGGCAGACCTTTTACGCTGTTTACCACGGTTATTAAAAATTTTAGCGGAATAAATTCCAAGTGGAACAGTTGCGATGCGACGTAGATTGCGGGAAGATACACGGCGACCAAAACGGCTATAATTCTTAAACACCTTTCCATATTGGACTTAAAATCGCTTTTAAAGTAGTCTTCGGAGTTTTGAAAGTTTTCTATAAACAAAAACGGAACGGTTATGACAATGGGGGAACCGTCGACTATAATTCCCACTCTGCCTTCCATAATTTTAGCGCAGAGAATATCGGGTTTTTCCGTGCTTCCCGTTTGGTTGAAAAGCGAATTTTTATTGTCGCAAATCAATTTTTCCACGTAAGAGCTGTCGGGGATATTGTCGATATTTATCTTTTTTAGTCTTTTTTTGACTAAATTTACTATTTCGTCGGAGGCGATATTGTTTAGGTAGGTTATGGCGACGGCGGTTTTGCTTTGTTTGCCGAGCTGAAAATACTCGACTGATAAATGCGGATTTTTAATTCTTCTTCTGACTAAACTTATATTGGTTTTTATGCTTTCGGTAAAGCCCTCTCGCGGTCCTTTTACCACGCAGGAAGTAGGGGGTTCGGCAACGGCTCTTACCTCGTATTTTCTTAAATCTATAAGTACTGTGTTTTCAAAATTTTCGTAAAACAGCGCCACGTTACCGTTTAAAATTTGTTCTACCGAGTTTTCAAAGTTTTCGCTAATTTTCACGTTTGCGTTTTTTATTGTTTCGGCAACGGTGTTTTCGGTAAAATTTTTTAGTTCGGTTAACGGTTTTAACACGAGTTCGCCTAAATTTTCTCTGTCCACTATGGAGTCTACGTAAATTAAAAGTCCTTTTTTCTTGCCCGTGGTAAAATCGAAAAAAATAATATCGTCGCCCGTAATTTTTTTACGGTACTTAATTTTTATTTCCGTTAAAGCGTTATACATAACGATAGTATCGCTTTAAAAATTTTTTTTATTCTTATAAGCGTGGAAAAGAAAAAATGAGGCGAAAGGGCGTAAAATACTTGAAAAAAAAATAAGATTAATGTATAATAGCATAGTTAGAAAAATTGGGGTGTCGCCAAGCGGTAAGGCTACGGACTCTGACTCCGTCATTCGGGAGTTCAAATCTCTCCACCCCAGCCAAAAATTAGGGGCTAGCATTTGCTAGTCTCTAATTTTTTAGTTTTGAAACAGAAAGAAGGAGAGGTTTGAACTTTGAGCGTTAAGAAACGATTGATAATCGTTTTAGCGATTGACCGAAGATTTTTGCAAGCTTGAAGAAAATAAAAAGGACGTAACCTTGTAAAAATCAAGAGGAAAATCTCTCCACCCCAGCCAGAAAAAGCACTTGCATTCCGCAAGTGCTTTTTCAGTTAAATCCACTTACGGTGGGTGAAATCGTCTACGACGGTGAAATTGTCTTGCAGACAGTGAAATTTGCTTTGACGGCGAGAGAGGTGGATTTTATTCACTTTCTATGCTAGCAGAAAATTTCACTTCGGCTCAGCCGAAATTCATTGTGAGCGTAAGAAAGCGATTTCATTAAAATTATTTAAGATTTTTGGCAAGTAATAGGTAAGGCTAAAAATTGTTTTTGTTGTCAAAAGTACAAGAAAATTCAGAGTTTTAGAGTGAGAAGTCGAAAAACTATTCGCATTTTTTTTAATACGTAAAGCCGAGTTTTACTTGCGAATTATTAAACGAAAAAATGTAAAAAATGTACAAGAATGAAAATTTTGTCGAATAATTTTTTTTGTTTTGCTTTTAGTGTTTAAAAAAGTTGATAAAACTTTTGCGTTATGCTAAAATATTTGGTGTAAATTAATTGTGGCGGTGTAAACTCAAAACGATATAATTACTAAAATGAAAGTTTTATCGTTACTTAAACGAAATTCTATATAAGGAGAAATATTATGGCAAGAAAACCTATGTATGAAGGTGGAACCGAGAAAAAGTTTGTCGAAGAAGCCACCAAGTTGTTTTTCAATCAAGGTTACGAAGGTACGAGTATTAGAGGCATTTGTAAAGAAGTCAAATGTGAAGTTGGACTGTTTTATTACTATTTTGAATCCAAAGACCAATTATTTGACATTTGTTTAGAGGAGTTTTTCATTCCTTACAAAGCGAAATTCCAAAATGCCGTTGACGAAGCAAAGGCAACGCCCGAAAACGCATTGACGATGTTTTTCGACTGTTTAAAGGCTGTTACGAGAGATTTCCGTGCTAAGTATGCGTCCAATATGCATAAAGGTACGAGACTTGCGATAAGAGAATACGTTCTTACGGCTATCGAACCCTACATTGCGGAGATAATCGCTATGTTAAAGGAAATTAACGTTAATGCCGTTGTTGACGACAAGCTTGCTTCCGTTATTTTATCGCACGGCGTAGGCGGAGTAATTTTACACGAAGATTCCGACTGGGTTGACGCTTCTAACGAAGAAATTAAAAAAGCTATGAACCTTTTAATGGGAATTAACTAAATAAAAAAATAAAGGCGGACGTTTGTCCGCCTTTTTCATACGTAGTCCGCCCGTCGAGGCGGATTTATTATTTTGATTCCCTGTATTTTTTCGGTGTTGTTCCCATAAACTTTTTAAACTGTTCTATAAAATAACTCGTTCCCGAAAATCCCGTTTTTTGCGCTATCGCCATTAGCGAAAGGTCGCTGTTTTTTAAATAAGTAAGACTTTTTTGTATACGAAAACGCATTAAGTAGTTTAGCGGAGATTGATTTAAAAATTCGTTAAACAGTTCGTTGCACTTGCTCTGACTTACTTTCCCCGCACTTGCCAATTCGCTTAACCTTACCGAGTTTTGAAAATTGTTTTCTATAAAATTAAGTATGGCTTTTAAAGTCGACACGTCTTTTTCGTTTGCCGAAATCGTAGATGAAGCGTTTTCGCAAAGGGTAGCCCATATATTGCAAAACAGCCCCTGTATTTTCAGTTCCGAAAAGGGCGTATGCTTTATTTCGAATATTTTTTTAATTTCTTCTATAACGTAATTTTGCCAATCCGTTTCTCTGCTTAAATAAACGTACGGAATATCTTTATTTTCTATAAGCGGAATTCCGTTTTCGGCAGAATGAGGGTTGTATAACAGTATGGGAGAGAGAAGAACGCACGCCAAAACGCAGTCCTTTTTTTCGTCTGAATAACCGAAATGAATGTTTTTTGAGTTAACCATTAACCCTTCGCCCTCTTTTACGGTGATTTTTTTCCCGTTTACAGCGTAGTCAAGACTGCCTTTTATTATATAAATAAATTCTATATCGTCGTGCCAATGGCTCGTCGCCCTAAAATCGGGGTATTCTGACAAATGCGCCGTTCTTGCGTATATCGGAGCGGTAGAAAAAGAGTAGGTTATTTTTTCGCTTCGGTCAGTTCTTACGTTTACGTTTATCATAATAAAATTGTTATATTTTTTCCTTTAAATATTTTCAAAAAATGTAATTTTGTGTAAAATAATTATATAATTTTATTTGTTAAAAATCAAGTTGATTTATATGAATTTTTTTATTTTTCTGCGATAAAAATCACGAGTAGGGGAAGTATTTTTAGGTTGGAATATCGCATAAAATTAAAGAACGTCAAAATCGAAAGAGAAATGATAGACGAAATTCGTTTAAGAAACGGGAATTTAAAGGTTTTAAGCGTACGTATTTAAAAACAGCAGATTTATAAATACAAGCCCTTAATTAATAAGGGCTTTTTAATGCAAAAAAAATTGCCTTTTTAATAGATTAGATGTAAAATAAAAAAGAGGCGGTTATGTTAATAGATTTACATTGTCATACTTCGGGGATAAGCCATTGCTGTTTGCTTCCGCCCGAAGAAATTTGCGAAAAGGCAAAAGAGGCGGATCTAGACGCAATTTGTTTGACCAACCACTATTGCCATGCGTACGTAGAGGAAACGGGAAGCTTTAAAAAGTGGATTGACAAATACTTAAAGGAATACGAAATCACGAAAAATGCGGGAGAAAAGATAGGATTAAAAGTTTTTTTCGGTGCAGAAATCACTTATAGGCGTAACGAAAGGGTGCATTTGCTTGTTTACGGGCAGGATTTTGATTTTATGCGTAAACACGAGCGACTTTACGATTTATCGCAAAAAGAACTTTACGTGCTATGCAAGGAAAACGATTTAACGCTTATACAAGCCCACCCTTTTAGAAACGGGGCTCCCGTTTTAGATGCGGACTTTTTGGACGGAATAGAAATAAATTGTCACCCGATGTATCCGTCCACCCATTCCGCCGAGCTTGAAAAAATAGCAAACGAAAAGGGTTTAATGCTTACGTGCGGTTGCGATTATCACGGAGACACGCCTTATAGGGCGAAAGGCGGAACTTATATTCCCGACAGCGTCAAAACGGAAAAGGAGCTAGCAAAATTCTTGCGTGAAACGGATAAAATAAGGTTAAGAATACAAGAAATTTACGCCCCGACCTTTTACGAAAAAGAGTATTCTATTAAAAGGAAATAGCTTATAAAAGGAGTTTTTATGGTAAAAACCTCTATTAGATTTTTTGAAGATATACCCGTTAGAGCCGTTTGGGATAACGAAGCTTCCAAGTGGTGGTTTTGCGCTACGGATATAGCCGAAGCTTTAACGAAAAGTAAAAATCCACGCTCTTATTGGAACGCAATGAAACGCCGTAAAGGCGAGTTGTCGACAATTTGTCGACAACTGAAATTAACTGCTTCCGACGGCAAAAAATATATGACCGACGTTGTTGACGATAAAGGCGTTAATACCGTTATTGCTCTTATTCCGAGCAAAAAGTCAGTTATTTTTGAAAAATGGCTTCGGGGTATGGGTACGTCGTTAGACGATAAGAGCAAACAAAAAGCTTACGAGCTTTTCGAGTCGGGATTGATTAACGAAATCGAAGTCGGAACGGTTAAAGGATTACAGCAAATTCACGCATATATTTTCGGCGGGTTATATGATTTTGCGGGACAAATTCGCACGCTGAATATTGCTAAGGGCGGTTTTGCTTTTGCCCAAGTAACGTATCTTCACGAAAGCTTGCAACTTATTGAAAAAATGCCCGAAGATACGCTTGAAAACATTGTTAAAAAGTATGTTGAAATGAACGTGGCTCACCCGTTTATGGAAGGCAACGGTCGCAGTACTCGTATTTGGATTGACCTTGTTTTAAAGAAAAACCTAAAAACATGTACCGATTGGAGTAAAATCGATAAACATGCGTATCTTGAGGCAATGAAAAAAAGTCCTGTCGATTTTACCGATATATATCGGCTAATAAAAGGCGCTTTAACTTCCGATATCGACAACCGCGAAATATTTATGAAGGGTATCGATTATTCATATTATTACGAACAAGTTGACGAGTAAAATTTAAACTGTTGAAATCGTTATGTAATACGGTGTATTGCAGGGTAATAGTGAAGAAATAAGGCTTGCACGCCGACTTTTGAACTTTTACAATATTAAAAGGAAATAGCATTTAAACGCATTATAGGCGGTTTTTACAAAAAAAGATAACAAAACGGGCGGAGCAAAATTGCTCCGCCCGTAAAGTTTAAGGTCTTATTTAAGGATTATTGAGTTAAAGGCAAGGTCTAACGAATGATAGGTTAAAATTCCAAAACCGCCGTGAGTGTAAACGGGAAGGTTGCAAGAAAGTCCTTGACTGTTTCCGCTTAAAGTGACTTCTATAACGTCCGTTTGAGAAGCAGAAGAAATATAAGCCGTATCGTTTTCGACTTTTATCGTAAAAGTAGTGCCTACTACGTTGCCGGGATATACCCAACCGCCGATGTATTGATAAGCCTCTTGTGCATTGTCGCCCGAATAGTTATAACCGTTGTTGATATACCATATCTGTACGTATTGATGAGATTCGTCTGCGACAAAGTTTAAGAAATAACCGTTTAATCCTCCCGAATTGGCATTTTTCGTCGCTCTGAACAAGAACCCTGCTTGCGTTTGGTTTGCTTCGTTAAACGGTAGTCCCGTTGTAGATACGCCCGAAACGGTTACTTCCATAGTAAAGTCACGGGCTAAAACCCCGTTGTATACGCTATAACAACCTACCGCCGTGTGTAATGCGCCGTTGTTGTCCGTAATGGTGTCTGCATTGCTGTATACGTTGTCGTAAGCGACTATTCCTTGCGAAACCTCTTGTTTTACGTCTTTTGAGAAAGATAAATGGCTTACCGTGATAGAGGAACCTAAATCGTTTCTGTTCATCAAGCCGAAATATCCCGAAGAGTATATAGTTTGGTTACCGTCGCCCGCCAAGGTAAACGTACCGCAAGTTCCTAAATAATCGGCGGAAATATATACGTTGTTGCCTACTAAAGAAAGGTGTATGTTTCTGTTAAGCACTTCGCCTGGGGCAACCCAACCGCCGAGATAAGTACAAGCCCAGTTTCCGTCGGTATTTAAATAGTCGTCTAGTCTGAAAAAGCGAACGTAAAATTCGTTATTTGCTTCAAGACGGTGGAAGTCGAGCAGGTAGCCGTTAATACCGTTATTTGCGGTTAAAGTACTTCTTAAAAGAATTCCTACG
>CAZRMT010000017.1:0-7007 GCA_964601265.1 uncultured Christensenella sp. | reverse complement strand
GTAGCCGTTAATACCGTTATTTGCGGTTAAAGTACTTCTTAAAAGAATTCCTACGAGTTCTATATCGTCGGAATAATTAAGTTTAAAGGTTACGTGTACGTCGCTATGCAAGGTAGAAGTGTTTAAAACGTGTCCGTTTCCTTGCATTGTTACGGTGTTGCCGTTGCTGTTTGCAACGCCTTCTGCAAAGGAATTATTGCCGTACGAGAAAATGCTTGAACTAGTGCCCGAAGTTATTCCGTTTATTACCGTTTGAGCGGTATTTGCGGAAGATTTTGCCGAGTGGCACGCGCTACCCGAAAGTGAAGCGACTTCTAGCTTTAAGCTGACGTTACCGTTCCAACCTAAAACTCCGAAATAGCCGTCGCTGTAATATTTATCTCCGCTTGTCAAGTCTGCGCTACAACCGTAGGCGTCTTCGCCGTACTTAATATAATCTTCTTCGTCGTAAACAAGACAAATAGTTCCTTTTACCACTATACGGAAAGTTGTTCCTACAACGTTTTTGGGATATACCCAACCTCCTAAATATTTAAGGACGGGAGAGCTTCCGCTTGCTTGATAAGCGTTGTTGAAATACCAAATCTGGACGTAATTCATATCGGATACCAAATTTATCATATATCCGTCTATGCCTCTGCCCGAAGTTTGTCTTGCTCTAAATAACGCTCCCGCCGTTGCAACCGTTCCGCTGTTGTCGGTCATTTTTAACGTAAACGAAAGGTCGGAATAGCAAACGTTGCCGTCTAAAATATGTCCGTAATCTCTTACGTTATAGGTTACGCCCGAGCTTTGGTTAAAGTATGCGTAAGCGTTATTGTCTTGCCACAAATAATCGTTGAAGTAAGAGCCGTCGTTAGTGGCGTTTTGGTTAAGCATTTCTTCCAAAGTATATTGCGCGTTGTTTTTAATTTTGGAAAGTTTGGTTATATAAGACGATAAGTCTAACGCCTTAACTTCGTCAACGGTAGTACAAGCGTAAACTTTTGCTACGGCTTCGTTGTAAATAGGTTCTGCGGTAATCCATTCCGCATTGCGGTAAGCGTCTATCGTGTAGCTTGCAAGCGAGCAAAGTTTTACGTTTTTCGCAGAAGTTAACAAGTCCGCTTTATCCGATTCCGAAAGGGTGGGCTGATTTTCACCGTTCCAAGCGGAAATAATTGCGGGGATAAGCAAATCTCTGTATGCGTCCGAAGAAGAACCGTGATTGCTTCCCGAAGTCGGGTGTAAACCGTCTTTAAAGTAGCTTGCCACGGGGTTGCCGTTTGCGTCGCAGAAAATATTTTCTATATCGGCAAAATTTATCCAGTCGTATTGAGCGACGAATTTTTTAAGCAGAACGTTGGCTTCGCTTACCTCGGTGTGAACGTCTACGCCGTTATAAGTAGCGTAATCGGTGTGTCTTGCGTTGCATTGGTTAATACCGACCAAAACTACGGTGAGTTCGGGTATTTGTTGTTTTAAATAGAGTAGTAATTCCGTAACGTTGTTTACCGTCATTTGCGGGCTTACGCCTGCGGATAAATCGTTAATACCAATCATATAGACGGCTTTTTTAAAGTTGTAGCTTAAAAGAGCCTCTTTAAAGTTGAGCCAGTGAGAAGCTTGCGAACCGCCTATTCCGATATTAGTGTAAGAACCAAAGCCCGTAACTTGCGATTGAACATAAGCAAAGTCGTCTTTCCAGTCGTCCCAAAGTTCGAAGTAGGAGTGACCGAATAAAAGCGTGTCGCAAGTGACTACGGTGTCGTCGGAAGATACGGAATAGTTTGTGAACACCGTTCCGCTGTTTGCCGAATATAGTCCTACCTTTTTACCCGAGAGGGCAATATTGACGGTGGTGTATAAAGTGTTAAAGAAATAGCAGTGCGCTTTATTTTCTCTTATTACCACTTTAAAGGGGAACGAACCGCTTTCGTAGTAACCTGCCGAGAGGTAGTTGGAATAAAGCACGGTGGTTTGTCCGTTTTCCACTTTTGCGAGTTTTACCGTTTGGGTGGAGCGAGAGGTGTAGAATTTGTAATAGTTATTATTGTCGCTATAAGCAAATATTACGCCCGAATCTCCGTTCGTAACGCCCGTAACGTTTACCGAAAGCGTTCCCGAAGTCATATCGGAAATAGTCGCCATAGAGTTAGCAACTCCCGCCGTCGTGCTTCCGTTTACGCCTCTAAAATCACCGCTTACGGAGGTTAAGTCGGTAGGACGGGTAATTTGTAAGTGCGAGCTTGAAATATTTACAATATCGCTAAACGTTACGTTAGAAGCTCCCGCTCTTACGCCATAGCCCGTTCCCGTGAGAACGGAAGAGTCGGCAAAGGTTATTAAAAGCGAGTTGTTGACGTAGCAATAAATAGTTGCGTCGTCTTTTACTGCTTTAAGCGTGTAACTTGCGTTTGCAGAGAAGTTGTTAAGGGCAATCCAGCCGTAATTCGACCAGTTCCCGTTGTCGGTTTTTCCGAGCGAAACGTAACCCGTGGAGGAGATAAACAAGAAATAATAGCTTATTCCGTTGCCTTCCCAATAAGAAGTCGAGTTCGAGGTAAGACCGAATACGAGTCCGCAGTCGTTGGTGGTTCCGCCTAAGGTTACTTTTGCGGAAAGCGAACCGTACTTAAAGTAAGAATTGTTTTTCGTTGCGAGGGCGTTTGCGGAATTAGATTTAAGTCCGTTCGTCGCCGTCGTGAAAGAACCGTTTCTTACGGTGTAGTCGGAATAGTTTTCGTATTGACCTTTTATAGTGTTTTGCGTCGTGATTTCTGTAAATGTAATATCGTTTGTTCCCGTTCTTATACCGTACTCGGTACCGCTCAGCTTATTCGAGTCGGCGTAAGATATATACATCGTGTCGTTTACAAAACATCTTATTATATCTTGCGAACTGCCTTTTTCTACCGAAACGGAAAGAGTATAAGTCGAGTTGTAATCTACGTTTGCGCCTGCGTAACCGCAAGTAATCCATTCGCCGTTTGCAACTTTTCCTAAAAATACGTTGCCGTTTTGAGATACGAAGAAGAAGTAGTAAGAAACGTTTTCTTCCCAGAACGAAGTAAGGTTTTTAGGATTGGTAACGGAGAAGACTATTCCGTTGTCGGAAGTTGATTTTCCGTTAAGGTTGACTTTCATAGACAGCGTTCCGCTTGCAAAAGAATCAAGTTTTCTTATAGCCAAAGTGTTGTTTGCCCCCGAAGTAAACGAGTTTCCGTTTTCGGTAACGCTTCCCGACACTGCGTTAAATTTACCCGCATAGGTAAAAGTTCCCGTAACCGTAACGTGTCCCTCGGGCATAGTAAACGTGTTTTCGGTTTGAGCTACGCCGTTTACGGAATAAGAAGCAAACGCATAGTAGTCGTCGGGCTTGTTCGATAAAGTTATCGTTTCGCCGTAATAAGCTTTGGTTTTGTTTGCCGTAATTTTTCCGCCGTCGGAAGAAGTTACGGTTATATTATATTCGTTGTGAGTAACGCTTGCGCTAATCGTTACGTTTTGCGTGAGCGTTATGCTGTCGCTTGCGTTTTCGTCGTTTACCGTAAAGTTGTTAAACGAATAGCCCTTTTCTAACGTATAAGATAAGGTTATAACGCTGTTTTCTTCCACTTCGTCGCCCGAAGCAACGTCCGTATCGCCTACCTTGGCTGTTACGGTTACGCCCTCGGGAGAGATTATCGTTACCGCATATTTCGTTTTTGCGGGTTGTTCGGTTTCGCCCGAAGAAGACGATTGACTGTCGTCTTTGCTCTCGCCGGAAGAGGGATTTTCCTCCGTATCGCTAGAAGAAGGAGTTTCCGATTTGCTTTCGCTAGAAGACGGTTTTTCCTCTTCGCTATCGCTCATAGAGGGCGTTTCTTCCGTGTCGCTTGTAGAAGGCGTCGGGTTTTCCGTCCCGCTTTCGCTCGGAGTTGTATCGGAAGTCGTGCTTTCCGCCACGGAGGAGCTAGACGAAGTTTTGCTCGAAGAATTCGAAGATCCCGCAGAGCAACCGCCTAAACACGTAAAAGTTAAAAACGTCGTTGCCAGTAAGGCAATGATACCTGTTTTTTTATTTTTCATATTTACCTCGCTAAAAATTTTTATTAGTGTTGACACTTTTCCTATTTTAATGTATATTTATTATAATCTTTCGGGGGGGGGTAAACAATATACTTAATTGATTATTAGGTATACAAAATTGCTTTTATGAAGTATAGTGTGGATTTAAAAGCAAAGTTCAGTGGCGAGTCGTTTTGTTATTTATGCTATCCCACAAAGGACAAGAACGCGCTTTTGTACGAAGTTAATATGACGGGGCACGAGAAAGCCAGCAAGGATTTTCACCTTGTAAGGCAAGGTTACCATACTTTTTTGCTGTCTTACACGGTAAAAGGTGAAATGACTTTAAACTACGGCGGGGAAAAAAACTTGGTAAAAGAGGGCGATTTATTCTTTATAGATTGTGACAATTATCACGAATTTATTCCGAGCGAGCAAGGTTGGGAGTTTATTTACGTACATTTAAGCGGACTCGGGATAAAATATCTTTTTGACGAATTCGTCGGAGACGTAGGGTTTGTTTACAGAAACTATCCTAAAAAAGTGTTTTTGAGAGAAATAGAAAAAATCCAAAAAAAGTTGGCTTCGCTCCCGAACGAAAAAGAAAATTACACTTATCACGTCAAGGTCGAAAAGACTAAAACGCTAACTTCGCTTTCACGCAACGCCTATTGCATTTTAACCGATTTAAACGACAATCTCGTCGGCGTCAAGTCGGAAGTTCCTTACGAGATAAAAAAGGGGCTAGACTATATTAGGGAACATTTTTGCGAAAAAATTACCATAGGGCAAGTTGCCGAATACACCTGTATGTCTAAATTTTGCTTTATGCGTCATTTTGAAAAAAGTTTAAAGACCACCGTTTATCAATATATAAACGGACTTAGACTTGAAAGAGCGAAATGGCTTTTGGAAACGACCGACCTAAAAGTTTTGGATATTGCGCTAGAAGTAGGGTATAGCGATGTTCAAGGATTAAACAAACTGTTTTTAAAAAACACGGGCGTAACGCCCACGCAATTTAGGGAAGAGCCTATTCATTTTGCGGTAAACCATAATTTTAAAAAGTAATTGTTAAAAGTTTTTCTGGTCAAAGTGTAAAAACTTCCCCTTTTTCAAAGTTTTTACGTTCAAAACCGAAAAACTATTTTAAGAACGTTTAATTAAAAAACGGCTAGGGTGTCCTAGCCGTTAAGTTTTGTTATAAAATTATTTTATGTTTTCGCCGTTAGAGGCAATAACTTCTTTATAGAAGTAGTACGAGTCTTTTTTCGTGCGTTTTTGCGTTACGTAGTCTACGTAAATAAGCCCGAACCTTTGAGAATAGGCGCAACGCCATTCAAAGTTGTCCAGTAGCGACCAGTGGTAATAGCCGATAGTCGCGTAGCCCTCGTCATCCGCTTTTTTAAGAGCGGATAAAAATTTTGTAGTGGAGTCTATTCTGTAATAATCGTGAACTTTTCCGTCGAGGCATATCCTGTCGTTTAACGAAGTTCCGTTTTCGGTTATCATAACGGGGAGCGAATATCTTTCGCTTAAAAATCTTATTCCCCAATAAAGCGCAATTTCTATATCGTCCCAACCCATTAAGTTTTGCGGATTGCCGTCGGGGAAGGGAACAACCTTTCCTTGTTCGTTAATGAGAATACCCGAGTAAATATTTTGGCAAAGATAGTCCAACTTTTCGCCGATAATCGCCATATCGCCCGCTTTTATGTCGGGTAAAACGTTTTTATAGACTTCATAATATTCTTTCGGATAATCGCCTAGATATACTGCGTCGCCCAAAACCGCCATATTGCCCATAGGGTTGTTTTCGTCTAGCTTGAAATAGTTTTTCCTCGCCTCTTCCACGTTTTTTTCGGTGTCGTTTACGGGGCAAGAAATCCAACCGCAGTTCGCAATACCTATTTTAACGTCTTTTACGAGTTTTCTTAAAACCCTTACGGCGTGCCCGTGGCAAAGCAAAAGATTATGTCCGCAGTTGAGCTTGTAGCGAATATCGTTAGTGGTTTTTTCGTCGACGTAAGAAGACGGCGTGTTTACCGTTAAAACGCATTGAGGTTCGTTTATGGTGATAAAATCCTTAACTCTGTCGCCGAGTTTTTCCGCAACGACGGTGGTATAATGAATAAAGTCGTCGACAATTTTGCGGTTGTTAAATCCGCCTTGTTTTGCCACCCAGTCGGGCATATCCCAGTGGTAGACGGTGACAAGCGGTTTTATATTGTACTTTAAAAGTTCGTCGACTAAATCGGAATAAAACCGTAAGCCTTTTTCGTTAACTTTTCCGTCGGCGTTAGGGATAACACGGCTCCAACTTATTGAAAAGCGGTAAGAATTCACCCCGAGTTCGCTCATAAGTTTTACGTCCTCTTTATAGCGGTTGTAGTGGTCGCAAGAAACGTTGCCCGTTTGCGAGCGGAAGCAATTTCCGCCTTGCGAAAAGGTGTCCCAAATATTAGGCGTTTTGCCGTCTTGGTTCCACGCTCCCTCAATTTGGTAAGACGCGGTTGCGGTTCCCCACAAAAAATTTTTTCTCATAAAAGCTCCTTGTTAAACTGTAAAAATTATCTTTTAATATCTTATTTTATTTTAGCAAAAAAGCAGTTGCAATTCAATGCTTTTGGCATTTTTGTTTGTTTTATTTTTTTAAGCATAAAAAAGCGAACGCAAAAACGTTCGCTTTAATTTAAAAAATAAACTTAACAACCTTTTTGGGTGGGTTTATTATTTTTTCATTCCTTCTTCAACTGCAACGGCAACCGCAACGGTAGCGCCTACCATCGGGTTGTTTCCCATTCCGATAAGTCCCATCATTTCTACGTGAGCGGGAACGGACGAAGAGCCTGCAAATTGAGCGTCGGAGTGCATTCTTCCCATAGTGTCGGTCATACCGTAGCTGGAAGGACCTGCCGCCATATTGTCGGGGTGAAGCGTTCTTCCCGTACCGCCACCGGAAGCAACGGAGAAGTATT
>CAZRMT010000016.1:0-22345 GCA_964601265.1 uncultured Christensenella sp. | reverse complement strand
GATTTATTTAACTTTTCTATCTCTAAGTGTTGCACTTAGTTTGACAAATCACTGCGTTCTTTAAAACAAGGATGAAAAATAAGGCGGAAGCATAATAAAAGCTATTGAATAATTATGTTTTTTATGCTATACTATGGTCGTGATTTTTGGAATAACGAGGTAATCCTATGCTCATAAACGACAATCAATATTTAAGTGTAATCGAATCTGTAAAGGCGGAAATATCCAAAGCTAAATATAATGCCGTGTTGCATGTTAACGAAGAACTTACCTTGTTGTATTATCATATCGGTTGTATTATTAACGAGCATAAATCGTGGGGAAACAAGTTTATAGATAATCTTGCCAAAGACATTAAAGTTTCTTATCCAAGCAGTACAGGCTATTCAGTAAGGAACTTAAAATATATGGCGAAATTTGCTTCTGTCTACGACGAGCAATTTGTGCAAACAGTGTCTGCACAAATTCCGTGGTCACACAATGTGACAATCGTTGAAAAGATTAAAGAAACTAAAAAGCGAGAATGGTATATTCAAAAAACGATAGAAAACGGTTGGTCGCACAGTGTGCTTGTTCATCAAATTGAAAGCGGATTATATGAAAGACAAGAGGTAGTGCAAAAGGTTACCAACTTTGAAAATCTTTTGCCAATGCCACAAAGCGAACTTGCTATGCAGACGATGAAAGACCCGTATGTATTTGATTTTATTCCATTTAAGGAAGATATGGTCGAACGAGATATTGAAAATGCACTTGTAAAAGATATTACTGCTCTTTTGTTGGAACTTGGCACGGGCTTTGCTTTTCTCGGAAATCAATATCGTTTAAACGTAGGAGGCGACGATTTTTATATCGACTTACTATTTTACAATCTTAATCTTCATTGCTACGTTGTGATAGAATTAAAAACGGGCGAATTCAAACCTGAATACGCGGGACAACTCAATTTTTATCTTTCCGCCGTTGACGGTCAACTGAAAAAAGAATCCGATAATCCTACTATCGGATTGCTATTGTGTAAGAGTAAAAATAATTTGGTAGCGGAATATTCCTTAAAAGACATGAGCAAGCCTATGGGAATTAGCGAATACAAAATAAGTAGCGTATTACCGAAAGAATTGAGTAGTCAACTCCCCTCGGTAGAAGATATTCAAAAACGTATAAAATAAATTTAATATTCAACGAAAGCCGATGAATTGTAAAAAATTATTTTTCGTCGGTTTTTTGTATATATAGCATAGGAATTGATTTTTTTTCTATTATTAATATATTATATTTTTATTTTCTTTTTAATATTTTTATCGGAATAATTATCCAAAAAAACATTAAATAAAACATTACTTTGCATGCAAATTTAATTATTTGCCACAATGCCCAATCGGATGTTTTCATCGATTGAACAATGCGATCACCGTTTTTTAATTTTTTTGTCCTATAGACACGAGAACGAAAACTCATATGAAAACCTCACATCAATAATTGAAACATTCAAGAATATTAATTGCTAAATCTTTCGCCATCAAATATAATCGTATATTCATCAAGTATGTGAATATATTTATAGCATGATAGTGTATTTGGGTATAAAACAGACATATCTATTTCCAACATAGCATAAGTATTTTCATAATCCGCAGAATTTGCCGGTATGTAAGTATATGTAAACTCATTATATCCTTGTAAATTAAAGTCATCAAAAAAGTCATAAAAAAAGACTGTTTGTTCATCAATAATATTAATATAACTGTTTGCATATTTTTCCATAAAATATGTTCCGTAATTTATAGGAGAATCGGCGGGGTACGACGAAGAGCTATCCGCGACTTTGGACGATTCGGAAGAAGTAACCTCGCTAAGAGACGAGTTTTGCGTTGAAGAAGTAACCTTGCTAAGAGACGAGCTTTGCACTTGCTCCTTGGATGTTTGTTGGTATTTATTAAAATTTGCCGTTCCTATATTATGATCTATTGAGTTGTAACTACCTTTCAGTGCAAAAACAATATTGTTCTCTAATAATTTTTGCTGGCTTGCAGTCAATTCGTTTGATGTCCTAACGACTATTGTTCCGACAATACAATGAGAACCTGAGGCTAAAAAAGTTCCGTCAAAACTAGAAAGATATTCATTTCTTTTTGTTGCATCGTTCATATTTTTGTATACTTCAATACTGCCTCCTGCGTTTGTACCTTTTTCAATAATTGTATTTCCGTATAAATCATTTTGGTTAACAAGACTGTAAGAAAAATATATTTTTGAAATATATCCACCGTCTTTGTTTAATAGTTCATTTGGATCATTGTCTTCCGTAACAGCTTCAATGCCGATTATGCCAGGGACTTCCCGTAAGCAAGAAACGACATATTCTTCAGTCGGTGCATTCGTTAAATCTTTGTTTGTTTTTCCGCATGCAGTTGAACAAACACTTAAATATAATGTGATCACAAACATTAACAATTTCTTCATTTTACAACCACTCCTTTAAAAATAAAAATGCGCCAACCGAAGTTGACGCATAAAAAACGCAAACTTCGATTGTCGCTACACAAAACCAAATAAATGGGATAATGGAATCCAACATACTATCATCGGCTGAAATTTGCATTTTTATCAAATTCAATGATGATAGTACTCCTAAGCATAAGGTATAAAATCTTCTCTATAAAAGAAAAGACCATTAGCCCGTACATTTTTCAGTTTTGTGTAGCATTGTAACTTTATCACAATTGATAAAAGTTGTCAAGTATTCTATGTGATTAAAAACAAGTTTGTTGCATAAAATTACAAAAATCATTATGGCGAAATTATCCGAGTCATATGATAAAGAATTTGTGCAAACGGTGTCTGCACAAATTCCGTGGTCGCAAAACAACTAGAAGAAACCATAAAATACATCAAGGATAAACTCGACGAAAACGAAAGAGCTTCCGTAATAAGAATTATGAAAGTAAAAAACAAAACGGTTTAAAATTAATATAAAAGTGGCGGGCAACGATAATTCGTTGCCCGCCTATATTTTACTTTTCGTCAAATCTTCCGTCGACGTTATATATTTCGTTTGGGGTAATTTCATATAAGGAACAAAGGTATAAAATCTGACCGTAGTTTAACTCGAAAACACCGTTTTCAAAACGACTGTATTGTTGTTGCGTCATAAACATTTTACTTGCGACTTCTTTTTGGGTCAAGCATTTATTTTTTCTTGCTTGTTTTAAATTTTCCCCTATAAGCTTTGCTATATCCATATCAAAAATATTTATATCATAAAATGATGTAAAATTCTTGACATACATCACAAAACGATGTAAAATATAAATATTAATTATGTTCAATACGTTTTATTGATATTGTTAAATACAGGGAGAAGGAAGATGAAATACAGAAATCTTTTTTTGGCAATTTTATTAAGCATATGTACGTTCGGGTTGTATATTATTTATTGGTTCGTGTGTTTGACTAACGACAGCAATAAAATGTCGCCCCAAAATAAAACGGCAAGCGGAGGAGTGGCATTGTTGTTTGTTATTCTAACCCTTGGGATTTATTTGCTGTATTGGAATTACAAATTAGGTAAAAAAGTCGGCGATAGCGGGGGAGTTTATTTATTGCTTTCTATAATGCATTTAAGTCTAGTTGTGAAATTACTTGCTCAATCCAAAATAAATAATTACGTTAGATAACGTTTATCATACACGGTATAAAGTTGAGGACAACGAACGTTCGTTGTCCTCTTTTTATGCGTTCAAGTTGATAATATTTTATTTAATCGTTAACGACGCCGTCGCCTTTTTTTGCTTTGTATTCTTCGCCCATTCCTTCCGTGATGATATTAAGGTTCCATTTTAAAGCCTTGTCTACTGCGGAAGAATCCCTTATCGTCCAACAAACGGTGGGGATAGAGTAGGTTTTATGAAAAGTGTCTAAATTGTAGCTTAAAAAGTCGGGTTTGGTAAATTTGTTTACGATAGACCACTTAAAATCTTCCGTTTTCGGTTTGTCGTTGCTACCGCCTATAAGCTGACCTCTTAAAATATCGGGCGCAAGTTTTTTTATTCTCAACAAGCTTTTCGGGTCGAAAGACTGTAAAGCGAATTTACCGTTATAACTTTTAAGAATTTCAATGGCGTCACGCTCTATCGTTTTTTCCTCGGGGTGTTTTATTTCAATCAAAAGCGGAACTTTTCCGCCTACGAGCGATAAAAACTCCTCGAAAAACATAATACGACTTCCGTCGGATAAAGTAATATTCTTTACTTCTTCAGCAGTTAGCGAGGAGATTTCCACGTCGGGACCGCCGACTCTTTTAGGGTTCGAGTCGTGTATGCACACGATTTTTTTATCCGCAGTGTACCTAACGTCCGTTTCGATAGGGTATCCCTTATCTATGCTGTTTTTAAACGCCTTTTCGGTGTTTTCCAAAAAGTCTTGCGTATCGGCAAGCCCTCGGTGTGCGATTGGGCAAGTAAAAAGCCATTCGTTTTCTTTTATTTTTTGTTCTCTCGTCTTCATAACAACTATTATACGCCTTTTTTGTAAAAATTCAACCCTTTTTACAAAGTCGGCGAGTATAAATGTTTTTGGATTGCTTGCAAAAAGTTCGCTTATTAGGTATAATACTAGCAGTTAATATCGTTTTTAGGGGACAAAATGGCTTTTAAAGAAAACATAAGGAATTTTTGCATAGTTGCGCATATCGACCACGGTAAAAGCACGCTTGCGGACAGAATAATAGAACACACGGGGCAAGTTGCCCAAAGGGATATGGAAGACCAGCTTTTGGACTCTATGGATATAGAGAGGGAAAGGGGAATAACCATAAAACTTACGCCCGTGAGAATGTTATACAAAGCAAACGACGGGAAAGAGTATATTTTCAACCTTATCGACACTCCCGGGCACGTGGACTTTACTTACGAAGTTTCACGTTCGTTAAAGGCTTGCGAGGGTTCTATTTTGATAGTGGACGCCTCTCAAGGGGTAGAAGCTCAAACGCTTGCAAACGTATATTTGGCGTTAGACGCCGACCTTGAAATCGTTCCCGTAATAAACAAAATAGACTTGGCTTCCGCTCGCCCCGACGAAGTTGCCAAAGAAATCGAGGACGTTATCGGACTTGACTGCTCTCACGCCCCTAAAATTTCGGCAAAAAACGATATAAATATTCAAGACGTTTTAGAAGCGGTGGTAAAACAAGTTCCCCCGCCCGAAAATAACGACGACAAGCCTTTAAAGGCGTTGATTTTCGACAGCTATTACGATAATTTTAAGGGCGTAATTTGTTTCGTCAGAGTTTTTGACGGCGTAGTTAAAGCGGGTACGAAAATTAAAACTTTTATGTCGGATAAGATTTTCGAAGTTGTAGAAGTAGGGACTTTCGACCCCAACTTAAACGCAAAAAGCGAGCTTTCGAGCGGAGAAGTCGGCTATATCACGGCAAGTATTAAAAGTATTACCGATATAAACGTGGGCGATACCATAACCACGGTTGTAAATCCCACGAAAGAAGCGATGTCGGGGTATAAAAAAGTCGCTCCCGTCGTGTTTTCGGGAATATTCCCCGTTGACGGCAGTAAATTCGGCGACCTTAAAGACGCACTTATGAAGTTAAAGTTGAACGACGCTTCGCTTACGTTCGAGCCTGACAATTCCATTGCGCTCGGGTTCGGGTTCCGTTGCGGATTTTTAGGACTTTTGCATATGGAAATCATACAAGAGCGTTTGGAAAGAGAGTTCGACCTAGAAATTATAACCACTGCGCCGAGCGTTTCGTACAACGTATACAAAACCGACGGAACTATGATAACGGTTGACAACCCTTCCCGTTTGCCCGACGTATCGCAGATAGAGCATATGGAGGAGCCTATAATAGAGGCGGGAATTTATACTCCGCCCGAATTTATTGGACCTATTATGGACTTGTGTCAAGAAAAAAGAGGCGTGTATTTGGATATGACCTATCTTGACGCAAAAAGGGTAAAACTTACCTATCATCTACCGTTAAACGAAATAATTTTCGACTTTTTCGATGGGCTGAAATCGAGAACGAAAGGTTATGCTTCTTTCGACTACGAGCTTAAAGGTTACGTAAACAGCGAACTCGTAAAACTCGATATGATGCTAAACGGAGACGTTTGCGACGCCCTTTCTATGATAGTTCACAAAGATAAGGCTTACGAAAGGGGTAGAGCGATAGCCGAAAAATTAAAAGAGGTTATCCCCAGACAAATGTTTGAAATTCCCGTTCAAGCGTCAATCGGCGGAAAGGTTATCGCAAGAGAAACCGTTAAGGCGTTAAGAAAGGACGTTTTAGCTAAATGCTACGGCGGAGATATTTCACGTAAGAAAAAGCTTTTGGAAAAGCAGAAAGAAGGTAAAAAGAAAATGAGAAAACTCGGCAACGTCGAGATACCTTCCGAGGCATTCACTTCGATATTGAAAATCGACAGTAATTAACCGAAAAACCGACTTATAGGCGGGGTTTTGACTAAAAATAACGCAAAAAGAGGATAAAATGGCAGGAATTTACGTTCACATTCCCTTTTGTAAAAATAAATGCACTTATTGCGATTTCGCCTCTTTCCCTCATATAGAGGATAAGGCGGAATTGTATTTTGCGTGTTTGTACAAAGAGATTAAAGAAAAAGCAATTCTATATAAAAACAAAACCGTGAACACCGTTTATTTCGGCGGAGGAACGCCCTCTTACGTGGAGGCAAAGTATATTCTCGGCGCGGTAAGGCAGATAAAAAAGTATTACGACCTTTCGGAGAATGCGGAAATTACGTTGGAAGTAAACCCTGGAACCATTGACGAAGAAAAAGTTAAGATATATAAAATGGCGGGGATAAACCGTTTTTCGATAGGACTTCAAACGTATAACGATAAACTGCTTGAAAGATTAAACAGGGTACATAATTCCGCCGACTATTTAAAAGCCGTAAAACTTTTAAAGGGGTATAATTTAAGCGTCGATATTATGATAGGGCTTATGGGGCAAAACGAAGAAGAAGTGAAAAAATCTTTGGATTTTGCACTGTGTTCGCCCGACATAAAACATATTTCCGTATACGCATTAAAAGCCGAGGATGGCACGCCTATATATACGCAATACTTAAACGGCGAGTTGCCCGACGCGGACGAGGTGGCGGATATGTACGATTTCGTCGTTAACTATTTAGCCGAAAGAGGGTACCGTAGATACGAGGTTTCAAATTTTGCGATAGAGGGGTACGAGTCCAAACACAACTTAAACTACTGGAAAAGGGGAGAGTATTTGGGTTTCGGACTAGGGGCTTCTTCTTTTGACAGAGAGCGCCGTTTTACCGCTACGGAAAATATAAACGAATACTGCCACTGCATTTTAAACAACGCCTCGCCTGAAATTTTCAGCGAAAACATCGAGGGCGACGAAAGAAAGTTCGAGTACGCAATGCTAAACTTACGCACTTGCTTCGGAATAGTTTTCGACGAGTACAAAAATGCGTTTGGCACGGATTTTAGGGAAGATTTTAAGGATAAACTCAAAAATTTAAACGAGTACCTTTATTACGACGAAAAAAGGGTAAAAATAAAAGACGAATACCTTTACGTGCAGAACCAAATAATAATTCAGCTAATGGATTAAAATAAATAATAAAATTTTGCAAAAACAGTAGAAAAACCACGGTAGTTTTGTTATAATATATGGTGGAAACAAAAATTACTCTTGAAAAGGAGAAAAGAATGAGAAAAATTGCCGTTTTAACTTCGGGTGGCGACGCGCCCGGAATGAACGCTTGCGTCAGGGCAGTCGTAAGATACGCTCTTTTCAAAGGTCTTGACGTTTACGGCGTTGAAAGAGGTTATCAAGGTTTAATAGACAATAAAATTTCGTTTATGACGTCGCGTTCCGTATCGGATATAATTCAAAGGGGAGGAACGATTTTAAAAACCGCTCGTTGTCCTTTGTTTATGACGATTGAGGGACAGCAACAAGCGGCGGACACTCTGCACGCTTACGGGATAGAAGGACTTATCGTTATCGGCGGAGACGGTTCTATAAGGGGAGCCAAGGCGTTAAGCGATAATTGCGGAATTAAAGTCGTGGGAATCCCCGGGACTATCGACAACGATTTGGCGTATACCGATTACACGTTGGGATTCGATACTTCGGTAAATACCGTTTTGTCGGCTATAAACAATTTGAGAGATACTATGAGTTCGCACGACAGAGTAAGCCTTTTAGAAGTTATGGGCAGGCGTTGCGGAGACATAGCTTTATATGCGGGGGTCGCAGGCGGAGCGGAATATATTCTTATCCCCGAAAAACCGTATAATTTAGACGAAATAGCAAAAAGTCTTGTTTTCTCGCAAAAAAGAGGAAAGACTTCTAATATGATTATTCTTGCCGAGGGTGCGGGCGACAAAGACGAAATTATGAAATATCTTAAAGAAAAAGCGGGTATTTCCATAAAATGTACGACGCTTGGACATATTCAAAGGGGTGGTTCACCGACGATGTCGGACAGAGTTTTGGCTGCCCGTTGCGCAGTTCGCGCGGTAGACTTGTTGGCAGAAGATAAAAGTAACAGAGTAGTAGGTATTCGCGATAATAAAATAATCGACGAAGACATTACTGAGGCTTTAAACGAACCCAGACGTTTTGACGAAGAGCTTTACGCTATTTCTCATACGTTGAGTTTATAATCAAGTGTAAAAATATTAACAATATATAAGGAGAATTCTTATGAAAAATTTGAAAGGCGCATGTATGTTTGCTCAATCGGGCGGACCTACGTCAGTAATTAACGCAAGTGCGGCAGGCGTGTTTATCGAAGCTTTGGCTCAAAAGGACGCTATTACCGCCGTATACGGAGCGGCTCACGGAATCAGAGGCGTTTTAACCGAGGATTTTTACGATATTTCCAAGGAAGATATGAAGGAATTGGAACTTTTAAAATACACTCCTTCTTCCGCATTGGGTTCGGTAAGATATAAACTTAAAGACGCAAGCGTCGACGATACTGATTATAAACGTATAGTCGAAGTTTTCAAAAAATACAATATCCGTTATTTCTTCTACAACGGCGGAAACGACAGTATGGATACTTGTAACAAAATTTCCAAATATATGCAAAAATCGGGTTGGGATTGTAACGTTATAGGCGTACCTAAAACGATAGACAACGACCTTTACGGAACCGACCACTGCCCCGGATACGCGTCTGCTTCTAAATATATAGCTACTACCATTATGGAAGTTAATTTGGACGCAAAAGTTTACGATACGCCTATGGTTTGCGTTATCGAATGTATGGGAAGAAACGCCGGTTGGTTAACTGCCGCCGCCGCTCTTGCAGGATACAAAGGATTAGGCGCAGACTTGATTTACTTGCCCGAAGTTCCTTTCTCGGTTGATTCTTTCGTTGAAGACGTTAAAAATGTTTGCGCTAAAAACGGAAATAAATGTATCGCAGTCGTAAGCGAAGGTATTCACGATAAAGACGGACAACTTATTTGCGAAAGTATGGCTAGCGCAGTTGCAAGAGACAGTTTCGGACACGCTCAATTAGGCGGTGTTGCGTCGCTTCTTGCCAACTTAATCAAAGAAAAGACGGGATTTAAGACGAGAGGAATAGAGCTTAGCCTTATGCAGAGATGCGGAGCTCACCTTGCTTCTAAAACCGACGTCGAAGAAACCTTTAACGCGGGTAGAGAAGCCGTTAAGGCCGCTGTTTCAGGCGAAACCGATAAAATGGTTTGCTACGCAAGAGCTAACGGAGATAAATACGTTTGCGAATACAAACTCCTCCCCTTGGAGCTTGCCGCTAACACCGAAAAAACCGTTCCGCTCGAATGGATTATCAATAACGGAACTTACGTTTCGGACGAATACGTTAAATATGCGTTACCTTTAATTCAAGGCGACGCAAAGGCTCCGCTCGAAGACGGACTTCCCAGATTTGCTCAACTTAAAAAAGTTCAGGCAGGAAGAAAATAATATAATGCTTTTCGCCACGAGTTTATCGTGGCGAATATTTTAAGGAGATAATATGTTAGTAACAGATTTCGGTTTTACCAAAAACGGCGAACAGGTTAAAAAATATACTTTAAGCGGAGGAAATACGCAAGTCGATATTATCGACTACGGCGGAACTATCGTTTCTATCCGTACGTTAGACAAAAACGGAAAGGTCGTAGACGTATGCTTAGGGTATGACAATATCGAGGGCTATCAGTCTAACGGCGGATATATAGGCGCACTTATCGGTAGAGTGGGCAACAGAATAGGCAAGGGGAAATTTACTTTAAACGGTAAAGATTATCAACTTGCTTTAAACGACAGCGAAAACCACTTGCACGGCGGAATGGTGGGGTTCGACAAAAAGGTGTGGAACGCAACCGTTGACGGAGAAAGACTTATTTTGGAAACGTTTAGTGCGGACGGCGAGGAAAATTACCCCGGTAATTTAACGGTAAAGGTTATTTATACGTTAGTTAACGACGAACTTACGATAGAGTATTTTGCTCAAAGCGATAAAGACACCCTTTGTAACTTAACCAACCACTGCTATTTTAATTTAGAGGGCAACGGTAAGGACGTTTACGAGCAAGAGCTTTTTATCGACGCCGACTATATTACTCCCGTCGACGGCGGACTTATTCCGCACGGAGAGCTTATGGCAGTAAAGGGAACGCCGTTCGATTTTACTTCTTTTAAAAAGATAGGCAAAGAAATTTACGCCGATAACGAGCAGTTGAAATTCTGCGGTGGATACGACCATAATTTCTGCGTAAACACTAACGGACAATTTAAGACATTTGCAAAAGTGTATAGCGAAAAAACGGGAATAGAAATGGAATGTAAAACCAATCTCCCGGGGGTTCAGCTTTACACGGGTAACTTCCTTGACGGAGTAAAGGGTAAAAACGGAGCTATTTACAACAAAAGGGGAGCTTTATGTTTAGAAACGCAAGTTTATCCCAACGCCGTAAACTGCCCCGAATATCCCTCTTACGTTCTTAAAAAGGGCGATAAATATTCGACGAAAACTTCTTATAAATTTTCGGTAAGATAATTTAAAAATTTATAAATCCTTCGTTCTTCTCGGGCGGAGGATTTTTTATGTAAAAATACTAAAATTAGTTTTAACGATAAAGGAAATTAAAATACAACTAAAATGGTAGCATTTTATCGTTGACAAGCATATTTTATAAGTTTATAATAAATACTATCAAACGGGTAGGAGTTTAAAGTGAAAATATCCAAAAAAGCGCATTACGGATTGCAAGCGTGCTATTATTTGTCTGAAATTTATCCCGACGGAAGTTTATCGGCAAGGGAACTTGAAAACAAAATTTTCGTATCGTCGAAATATTTGGAAAGAATTATGAGTTGTCTTGCAAAAAACGGAATAATCGGAGCAAAAAAAGGCGTTTCGGGCGGATATTTTTTACTTAAAAAGCCGTGCGATATAACGGTAGGCGATATAGTTCGTACGCTTGAAGACGATTTGGAAATTTTCGATTGCGTAAAAAAATCGGAATGTACAAAGTGTCCTTCGGCGGTTATATGGCGTAAGCTTTACAAAGGGATAAACGAATTGTTAGACAGTATTACGCTCGAACAAATGATAAAGAGCGAAGAATAAAGGAGAGTTATGAAAGAGATTTATCTTGATCATTCGGCAACGACTAGGGTAGACGAAAGAGTTTTGCAAAAAATGTTGCCTTACTTTACCGAGATTTACGGAAACGCAAATTCTCAGCACGGCTACGGCAGAGAGGCTTTAAAGGGCGTAGACCAAGCAAGGGATACCATTGCGGAATTGATAAACGCAAGTCCTTCGGAAGTGTATTTCACTTCGGGCGGAACGGAGAGCGATAATTGGGCTTTAAAGGGGATAGCTAGCGCTCATAAAGACAAAGGCAAGCATTTAATAATTTCGGCGATAGAACACGCCGCTATGATTGCAAGCGCAAAGGAGCTTGAAAAACAAGGGTTCGAGGTTGCCTTATGCCCCGTTTTAAGCGACGGCACGATAGATTTGGAGTTTTTGAAAAAAGCCGTTCGTGACGATACCGTTTTAATAAGCTGTATGCTTGCAAACAACGAAATAGGAACGATTGAGCCTATAAAAGAAATCGTAAAAATAGCAAAAGAAAAGAAAATTCTAGTGCATACCGACGCCGTTCAGGCGATGAGTTCGTTAAAAGTCGACGTCAAGGATTTGGGCGTTGATTTAATGAGTTTTTCCGCACATAAATTCAACGGACCTAAAGGCGTGGGCGTTTTGTTCGTAAGAAACGGCGTAAAAATCGACAGGCTTATCACGGGCGGACATCAAGAGAGGACCAAGCGTGGCGGAACGACTAACGTCCCTGGAGTAGTCGGTATGGCGGAAGCGTTAAGGCTTGCTAGGCTCACAATGGATGAAGATAACGCAAAAGTTAAGGCGATGAGGGACCATTTTATTCAAAGAGTGGAAAACGAAATTCCTTATTCTCGTTTAAACGGTTCGAGAGAAAATCGTGTAGTGTCAAATGCCGATTTTTCGTTTGAGTATATAGAGGGAGAATCCATACTGTTTATGCTTGATTTAAACGGGATAGCGGTGTCGTCGGGTTCTGCGTGTTCGTCGGGTTCGTTAGACCCCTCTCACGTATTGCTTGCTATCGGTGTTCCCATCGAAATAGCGCACGGCTCGATAAGGTTCTCGTTCGGAAAAGAAAATACTATGGAAGAAACCGATTACGTTGTCGATAAATTAAAGGAAATTATAGAAAAATTAAGGGCTATGTCCCCGTTGTATACGGAAAAGGAGAATAAAAATGTATAACGAAAAGGTAATGCAAGCGTTTAGCAACCCGCAAAACGTGGGCGAAATAGAAAATCCCGACGGTTTCGGAAAGGTGGGGAACGCCGTTTGTGGAGATATAATGCAAATAACTTTAAGAATTAAAGACGATATTATCACCGACGCAAAATTTAAAACTTTCGGCTGTGCGGCGGCGGTTGCCACGAGTTCTACCGCAACGCAAATGGTAATAGGTATGACTATAGACGAAGCGTACAAGCTTACTAACGCCAAAGTCGTAGAGGTGTTAGAAGGTCTTCCTCCGCAAAAAATTCACTGTTCCGTTTTGGCGGAAGAGGCGATAAAAGCAGCGATAGACGATTATAAATCAAAGAAAAAACAAGCGTAATCACGTTAAGTTTAAGTAGTGTATTTTTCGTTTAATTATCTTAATTTTTTACATATAATAAACAATTTTTTATAGTTTTATATGCCCGAAACCTTTTTTGGTCTCGGGCATATTTTAAATACAAGAAGTTGACGCTTTGCTTGCAAAGAGCGGAAACTTCGCCGTATTTCACTATGATGCCGATTTTTTTAAAAAAAATCGGAAATTGAAATTTTTTAATATGGACAAAAAAACTATTTACAAAAAACTGACTTTTGTCCATTTACAATTATAGTATGAAATTATATAATATAATATATTTTTATTATATAATGCGTGCGTATGCGTCATTAGTTTTAAGACGAATACAAAGTATAAATATTTCAAGTTTAATTTTAGGAGTGTAAAATGAAAAAAGGTTTTTTGTTTTTAACGCTTTTATTGGTGTTTGCACTGTCGCTTTCTTTCGGTGCGTGCGGACAATCTTCTAACGGCGGACAAACGCCAAGTTCGTCTTACGTAAGTACGGAGGATAATAGCCAAAGCGGTTCTTCGGGCGACATTTCCCCGATAGAACCATCGCAACCGACCTACGAGGTTACTTTTGACGATGCTATCGTCGGAGGAAGCGTTTCTTCCGATATAACGACGGCGGAAGAAGGTAAAACCGTTACGCTTACGAACGTACCGAACAAGGGATATAGGTTCGTTTGTTATTCGGTAAACGGCAACGAGCAAACGGAAAACACGTTTACTATGACTGCGGGAACCGTTTACGTCAGCGCCAGATTCGAAGCGATAGATTATACTATTACCGTGTTTGAAGGTGACGGCGGTACCGTGCAAGTAAACAGTACCACGGCGCATTACGGCGATAAGATAACGCTTGAAAATAACGTTGAAGTAACGGGTTACGTCTTTAAGCAATACGTCGTAAGACAAGGGCAAACAAAAGTGGACGTAACGGACAATTATTTTTATATGCCCGACGGCGACGTTACGATAATGGGCGAATTCGAGTTGCAGAAATTTTTGGTAACAATCGTTCAACCTACTAGCGGAGGAACGATTAGCGCAAACGGATATAATACCTCTTTTTCCGCCGACTACGGAACGAAAATCGTTTTAAGCGTGTCCACGACGGGCGGTAGTTTTTTAAGTTCGTATAAGATAAACAGCAAAACACAAACGAGCAATTATTTTTATCTAACCGAAAACGTCACGGTTGAAGCGGTGTTTGCAAAAGGATTAAGCGGACTTAACAATTTTAATTACGAAGCTCAATTAAACAACGGCGGAAGCGCTAGCGGAAACGTGACGATTAACGGAAACGGCGTTACCAACACGCAAGGCAAATTCCCGTTTGTATATTCTCAAATGCAAGGCGATTTCTATTACGAAACGGAAATAACCTTTAATGCGGTATACAATAACGATTCCTATCCGAAAGCGGGTATAGGAATAGAGTGTAACAGCGATATATTGTTCTTTTTTATCGACGCAGAGCATTTCGGTACCGATAAAAAAGTGGCTGTAACGCCCGCAAGAGGAACGCTTTTCGGACAGAACGACTTTGCGTGGGATTGGCATAACGGTTCTTCCGAATGGACGTACGAGTTTACAAGCGATTACACCAATGGAAACTATATCAAACTCGGCGTGCTTAAATCGGGCGGACTATTTAGATTTTTCGTAGAAGACAAATACGTGTTCTCGGTATGGGCGCCTAATATGGACGATACGTTGTATTTAGGCTTGTTTGCCTTTAATACGGGATATCAGGCCAGAAACGCAAAATATTCAACTCAAAAAACCGTTTTAAACAACGTAAAAGGTTATTACGGATTATTGGGCGAAAACAACCCCGACACGATAACGGTTGACGGAACCGTAAAAGATTGGGGCGAAAATTTAGCCACCTACTACGGCTATACCACGGGCGACTCCGTAAGCTATTTCTATGCGGGAGCGTTTAAGGGGTACGACGCCGTTTACACGGTATTTAAAGCAAGAGTATCTTCCGTTATAAAGGGTTACAATACTTGGAGCAACAATACCAACGTTGAAGTTTTTGTTAACGATAAACACTTATATGCGGACTTAACGGGTCATAAGCAAGGCATAAGCGAAATTGATTACAGCTCTTATCAAGACGTTGACGGAAGCAACTGTTACATTTTGACGATAGAGGCGAAAATACCTTATGAGGAGATAGGCGAGGGGATTAGCTATACTTCCGATATAGAAATGCGTTTTGCTTTCTGCTTAACGGAACAGTTGAGAGAATACTTCCTTGACGACGACGAACTTTATTGGATTGAAGTCGGCTGTAAAGATTTAGCGGTAACGCTTACGGGGCTTGACTACGAGCACGAGCTTGCGCCCACCGACAAAATTGTAAAAACTACGGACAGAATGTGTGCCGACCCGTTTATTTTGTTAGTCGGCGACACCTATTATATGTACGGAACGACCGACAACGGAACGGGATTCAGAGTGTTTTCTTCCACCGACCTTTCGTCTTGGACGGATAGAGGTTTGTGCTTTAACAAGAGTTATTCTAACCCCGTAGGAACCACTAATTTCTGGGCGCCCGAAGTAAAATACAATTCTTCCACGGGCAAATACGTTATGTTCTATTCGGCGGGAAAATACGTAAACGGAAATATAGTGGCAAAATCGGGCGTTGCGACTAGCACTAGCCCCACGGGACCTTTCTACGACGCAAACAACGGAACGCCTATGTTGTACGCTAACGACAACAACGTAGCCAGTATAGACGCCACTTGCTTTTTAGACGACGACGGGCAAGCGTATATTTTCTACTCTAAAGACTGTTCGTATAACGTTATAGAAAACTATCATAACGGCAAAACTTGTCACGTATCGCAAACGTGGGGAGCGAAGTTGGACAGCACTTGGACGAAAGTAATCAGCGACCCCGTACTTATCACCACCCCCGAGCAGGCTTGGGAATTTGCGGACGGCGAAAGCGACGATATGTGGCTTTGGAACGAAGGACCTTTCGTGTTTAAGAATAACGGCAAGTATTACTTGACTTTCTCCGCTAACTATTATGCGAGAGAAAACTACGCCGTCGGCGTTGCGATAGCAACTTCTCCTTTGGGAACTTACGTAAAATACGCAGGTAACCCGATAGTCAGAAAAGACCTCGGAAAAACTTCGGGAACGGGACACGGAATGATGTTCGTAGATAAAAACGGCGTTCAAAGATACGTATTCCATACTTTTAGAGATCCTAACACGGTAGATCCCGATACGAGAGTGGCGCTTATTGCAAGACTTTGGTTCTGCGACGGAATACCCACTATCGAATATAAAAACTGGTAAAATTTATTTTGCAAAAAGGGGTACCCCTTTAAGGCGGAATTCTTCCGCCTTAAACCCTTTTAACGGTTTATTAAATTAGATTTTTATGGAGGTTTTATGAAAAAATTCCTACTTACTTTTATAACGGCTTTAATGCTCGTGTTTACTATCGCTTTAAGCGGTTGTTCTGCTGAAACGGGCAACACGAGCGGTACCTCTTATCCACCGCAACCGATAATATCCGAAACTTCGGATAATACGCCGAGCGAAGAAAAGCCGAGCGAGAGCGGTACGGCGGGTACGGAAACGCCTAGCGAAAGCTGTTCTTCCGTTTCACAAGAAACTAATTCTTCCGATAACGAAGGGACAACGCTTCCTACGCCAGATATTCCCGATAAAACCGCATATACCGTAACGGTGCAAGGTAATATCGACGGCGGAACGGTCGGCGTAGACAAAACGCAAACTTATAGCGGAGATACGGTTACTTTAAGTTGCGTTCCTAATTTAGGATATAAGCTTACGTTGTATACGGTAACGGACGCAAACGGTAATGCGGTAGAGGTGAAAAACGGCAAGTTTGTAATGCCTAATTCATCCGTAACCGTATCGGGAAGCTTTACGTTAATAGATTTCGTTATATCGGTAACCCAGCCTAAAGAGGGCGGAATGATTACGGTGAGTAACGACACGGCGCACTATCAAGATACGGTCAGTTTAAACAACTACCCGTCAAGCGGATACGGTTTCGATTGCTACTTGGTTACCGACGCAAACGGTAATGCGGTAGAGGTTAAAGATGGCAAGTTTACAATGCCCGCGTCTTCCGTTACCGTAACGGGAACTTTTATTCAAGGCGTTTACAACGTAACCGTAGAAAAGGCTACGGGCGGAAGCGTTACGGCAAGTTCGACTACTGCTCACCAAGGCGAAACCGTAACTTTATTTAATACGCCGTTGGAAACGCATACTTTTGTAAGTTACACGGTAACGGACGCAAACGGCAACGCCGTAGAAGTCAAAGACGGGAAGTTCACGATGCCCGCATCCAACGTGACCGTTACGGCAACCTTTACGGCAAAAACTTGTACCGTTACTGTAACACAGCCCACGGGCGGAACTATCAAGGCAAACGGTTCTACTAGCTTTACCGTAAACTACGGAACGGAAATAACCCTTTCAAACAGTCCTTTGGCTGGATATTTATTCAGTTCGTACAAAGTAAACAATACCTCTCAAACGAGCAATAAATACACGGTCAAGTCCAACACGACTATCACGGGTGTGTTTAATAAAGGTATAGGCGGACTTTCGGCTTCTAACTTTACCGATACGTTAAATACAAATTCAAGCGCTACGGGGTTAATATCGGTTAGCGGTAATTCGGTAACAAGCAGTCAAAATAAATATCCGTTCGTTTACTCCAAGGTTCAAGGCGATTTTTATTACGAAGTCGAAATCTCTTTAACCTCTATATACGATAACGATTCGCTCCCCAAGGCGGGAATAGCGATAGAGTGTAACGGAGAAATTTTGTTCTTTTATATCGACTCTCAGGCAAGCGGATTCGGAACGATTAAAAAGGCTTACGCAAGAACGGCAACGGGAACTTTTTCGGGCAGTCGTTCGTGGCTTTGGGATTCGAACAGTATTTACGGGTACGCAAGCTTTTCGGGTAATTACACAAACGGGGAATACGTTAAACTTTCGGTACTAAGAGTAGGCGGACTTTATAGGTTCTCCGTTGACGGCGAAAACGTCGTTACGAGTTGGATGCCTAATATGGACGACACCGCAAATATCGGTATACATTCTTTCAACGTCGGTTTTAACGCTAAAAACGCTAAAATAGGAACTAGCGCAAGCGTTATCGAAAATGCAAGAGCCTACTACGGTTTAAACGCTTCTAAAAATCCGAGCAAAGCGACTAATATAGACGCTCAAGAATATGACTGGGGCGAAAATTTGGTTAATCAATACGGTTTAGCCACAGCCGACGGCAGTAAATATTTCTTTGCTTCCGCCTTTAAGGGGACCGACGGCGTATACGTTATGTATAAGGCTAAAACGGAAAAATTCATCAATAGCGGTGTTAGTAACTGGTACGAAAGTACTAATATAGAAATATATTCGGGTTCGGAACATATCTACGCTAGCGCACAAGGGCATAAACAAGGTATAACCGACATTCATTTCGGTGCGTACGGATATCCGAATACAAGCACTATACTTATATCGGTAGAAGCTAAAATTCCTTATTCCGTATGGAACGCAAGCGACAGTTCGGCAAGTATTGCAATGTCGTTTGCCTTTAAGAGCGACGACCCCGCTCAACTTAATTTCAATAACAGTAATACGGAAACATGGTCGGTAGACGAGAAATGGTGGTGCGGAGCCGATTGGCATCAAATAACCGTAACGACTTCGGGGCTAGACCTAGTTAGAGAAACTACGCCTACCGATAAAGTCGTAAGGTTTGACGGACTTATGTTCTCCGACCCGTTTATGTTAGTTGCAGGCGGACAGTACTTTATGTACGGAACGGTTGGCAAAAACGGTTTTAGAGTGTTTGTTTCCGACGATATGGTTAACTGGCGTTTCCCCGAGGATAGGGATTTCCAAAAATGGGGAATTACTAATCCCTATGCCGAGCAATACGTAATGGACGGCGGAGCAGACGGTGGTTACGTGTACCATATTGATTGGTCTAGCAAATCTTGGGGAACGACTAATTTCTGGGCGCCCGAAATAATATATCACGCTAAAACAAACGAATATAAAATGTATTATACGGCTTTTTATCCGACTGCAGGTTGCGAAAAAATAGGCGTAGCTACGGCTAAAACACCGTTAGGACCGTTTATCGACGTGCACGACGGACCTATGCTTTATTCGAGCAGTAGCGATATAGGAACTAAGTGTATAGACGCAAGCCCCTTTATAGACGACGACGGAAAGTTCTGGTTATATTATTCTTTGACCATTGCAAGCGACGGTTCAAGCGAAACGTGGGTTATTCAACTTGACGAATACGGCAATGCGCCGATAGGCAGTCCTACCTTCTGCGTTAGATGCGAAGAGGGGTGGGAACACGTTGACAAGACCGAGCAAGCTTGTAACGAAGGCGCTTATATGTATAAACACAACGGCAAATATTTCTTAACGTATTCGGCTAATACTTTCTGGCAACCCTTGTATGCGGTAGGGCTTGCAGTAGGCAATTCTCCCACGGGACCGTTTACTAAATATAACGGAAATCCGATAGTCGTTAAAGACGAAGGTAAGTCCGCAGGAACGGGGCACGGTATGATTTTTAAAGACACAAGCGGAAAATTGTGGTATTTGTTCCATACTTATAGAAACGGCGTCAGTTCCGACGGAGGAAAATGCGCTATGGCGGCAAGGCTTTGGTTCCATAACGGAATACCCACTATCGAGTACAAAAACTGGTAAACTCGGCTATATAGCGTTAATTAAGTTTTTATAAGGCGTTGTTCTAGTTTTTATAAGCTACGATTTTACACGTAATATTTTTCCCACGGCTAAAATTAGCCGTGGGAATTTTATCTTTTAAAAAGCTACGTAGTCTTGCGTAAAGCGGATGAGATTTCCACGGTTTGCTCTCGCAAACCTCTGAATGACAGTTTGTATAGCCTCTTTCTTTCTCGTCATTGCGAAGCTGTTGAAAACAGCTGTGGCAATCCTTTCATTATGTGCCATACACTTCATACTATCTCTACAACAGCTATATAATATCCATATCCTTAACTTGCCGTAAGGCAAACTTCACTCGCCGATAGGCGTACTTCACTTACCGTAGGAAAACTTCACGCACTGCAAGATGCACAACACTTGCAAAACGTAGTTTTGCAAACAAATGTGGCAATCCTTTCATTATGTTTGCTACGGCTCATAATAACTCGTCAATAGCTATATAAGTTTTTTATCCTCAACTCTTCACTTTTATTTCTTCACTTGCAAGGCATTAGCCTTGCATAAATCGGCAATCATTTTTAAATAAAAGTTTTTATAAATATTGACATTTAACATATCATAGTATAGAATATTATTATAAATAATGATAGGTAAAAATTATGGATAAATTGATAAAAGAAATAAGATTAACGGCTAAAATGAATCAAGAGCAGTTTGCAAGTGCGCTGGGAACAACGCCACTGTCAATAAACCGTTGGGAAAACGGTAAAACAAAACCGAACAATATGGCACAGCTACAACTGTTTGAGTTTTGTAAAACTCATAATATCGAGTTATTTTCACATATAGTTAACAAGGTAAGTGTTAATCAAAGCGGTAAGCTTGTACTTTATCACGGTTCTAAAAAAGGAATTGTCGGCGAAATACGACCTATTAGCAGTGCGTATTGCGATTTTGGGAAAGGGTTTTATATGGGAACGGATCCTGCGCAACCGCTCACTTTAATATGTGACGAAAAAGCCCCGAAATTTTATTCTGTTTCGGTGGATTTATCGGGTTTAAAAGTTTTAAACGTAGAAGTCGGCTTGGATTGGGCACTTATGATTGCTTATTATCGCGGATATATGAAAGCTTATCGAGGTTCTGAAATTTATAACAAGTACGCACGTATGGCTGACGGGTACGATATGATTATTGGTTATATCGCAAACGATAGAATGTATAAGGTTATGACAAGATTTTTTGAAAAGGAAATAACCGACGAGGCGTTGCTTAATAGTTTATCTGTACTTGACCTTGGTAGGCAATACGTTGCGATAAACCAAAAAGCGTGCGACAACGTAAAAGTGTTGACGGAAATACCGCTTAACAGGTTAGAATTAAAGATTTTAGAAGAAAGAAGTATAAAACGCAGAGAGGAAGGTGTTTCTTTAACGGAAGACGTTCTTGTTAAGTACAGAAGAAAAGGAAAATATTTTGACGAGATTATGAGGGGTGAATAATGGTTGAAAGTTTAAAAATAGCGCTTAGCGATATGCAAGGTAAACTTTTTGAAATGAGTCGTGAAAAGGGATATGATAGCGAAAGATTTATATCTGCTTTTATGACCTCTCAAATTGCAAAAGACCTTGATTCTGATTTTAATCACGTTCAATGGGCGGGAAAAGAGTATGTAATGGAGCGTATAGAAAACGAGTTAAAAGATAAACTTGTTAAAGGTGGCGAATTATACGATACGGAAACGCTTTATTGGGCGGGTTATATTTACAGGCAATGGCGTTATTATACGGGAGAGAGTAGTAAAGAAATTTATAAACAAGCAAAAGCAAAAACGATGCGCGCTACTTTTTACCCGTATCACACTATGAGCGTTGAAATGGCAATAGACAGATTAAAAGAGACTTATAAAGAGAAAAAGTAAAATATAAAGAACAAGTCCCCGAGCCGAATTTCGGCTCGGGGACTTTAATAAGGAGATGGGTAAAAATTCTCGTTATTAATATTTTGTTAGGTTAAAACAAGTTTTATTTTACGCCTACGTCTTTAACGATACTTGCGGTTTCGCTACTGCTTTCGTAAGAGGAAACGGCGCTGAGTTTAGCTTTATACGTGTCCGAACTGCTGTTGTAAACCGTTACGTCTGAGAACGAAGTCGAACAATCTTCACTTCCTATCGTCATTGACGAAACGGCGGGTACGTTGTAGTAAACCGTTTGGAGCGTTCCGTTTATAAACATATATGCGTTTTTGTTTGCAACTAATATTGTTATTTCAACTTCCGTTCCTACGGTTGCGTAATTGTTAGAAGTACTTATATGACCACCGTTATAGAATCCGCAGTAATAGAAGTAACCCTTGCCTTGGCTGTCCCAAAGTAAAAATCTACTATCTCCGCTACCGTTTAAGTTAAACGTTAAAT
>CAZRMT010000015.1:0-22878 GCA_964601265.1 uncultured Christensenella sp. | reverse complement strand
AACCGCTACGGCGTTAATTTATATTTTTAATTTGTTTTTAACGCATAAGCGTACGTTTAATTTGATAATAAATTATTTCTTAAAGACGTTTGCTTGATAATATAGTCGGCATATTTTTCGGCAACGTTTATTTTCGTTGTTTTTTCAAACGTATAGAAAAATGCGTTTGAATTTACTTCGCATACCAGCGGACCGTTTTCCCCGAAAAGTATATCTATACCGCAATAATCAAGCTTTAAAACGTTTTTAATCTTAATTGCCAACTTCTTTAATTCGTCGGACGGCAAATACGGTTCACCGCTACCGCCAACGCCTATATTAGACCTGAAATCACCGTTAGATTTACGTATCATTCCGCCGACAACCTCATCTCCGACAACGATAATTCTTAAATCTTTACCGTAGCTTGTTTTCACGTATTGCTGAAATAGGTGCGGAAAACATTTTAACTGTTCCATAACGCATAATAGCTCCGCTCTGTCTTTCGCCATAAAAACGCCTTTGCCTAGCGACCCGTAACTGTTTTTTACTATAATCGGGTAGTTAAGTTCGGCTTCTAGCGATTGCACCGCTTGTAACGGGATTTTTTCGTCTTTATCGTAACAAAATAGCCCGGGAACAGTTTTAACAAGAGGAATTTCATTGTTAGCCAACGCAACGTACGTTGTCATTTTATCGTCGCAATCAATTATAGACTGATACGAATTAAACACGTTTGCCCCGATTTTATGCAACATATTTAGAATATATTTATCTTTATCCCAATAAACGATAAAATCATAGTCGCCGTATTTACTACAAACGTTATTATTATCTATTTTAAAAGAAAATTCGTTATTTCTTTCAATAGTCGTAACAACGTTCTTTTTTTCAAACTCCTCTTTCATTCGTTCGGCTTGATACAAATATTCTTCGTTATTAAAATAAGCATTGATTAATATTAACCCTTTCATATCGCAACTTCCTATAATTATCTTTAAAGAATAAAGAAAAATCCGAACCATTCGCTCGTTACAAGGATTTGGTTCGGATTATATCGACTTGGTGCGGGTAGCAGGACTTGAACCTGTACTCTCTCGAATAAGAACCTGAATCTTACGCGTCTACCAATTCCGCCATACCCGCATATTAGAACCGATAAAAATCGGTTCTTTTTTACTGTAATTTTAATTTATCAAAAAATTTACTTTTTGTCTATCGTTTTTAATGGTTTGCCTTTTTACTCCCATTCGATTGTTCCGCTCGGCTTCGGCGTTAAATCGTATAACACTCTGTTTACGCCTTTAACCTCTTTGGTAATTCTGTCGGTAAGCTTTTCCATTAAATCCCAAGGAAGTCTTTCGACGGTTGCGCTTATTGCGTCTATCGTGTTTACCGCACGAATTACCACGCACCACTCGTACGTTCTCTTTCCGTCGGTAATACCCGTCGACTTAAAGTCGGGAACAACTGTGAAATATTGCCACACTTTGCCCGCTAAGCCGTTCTTTTCGAATTCTTCTCTTAAAATTGCGTCCGACTCACGAACGGCCTCTAATCTATCTCTCGTGATAGCGCCTACGCAACGAACTCCGAGTCCGGGACCGGGGAACGGTTGACGGAACACCATATTGTCGGGCAATCCTAACGCTTTTCCGACTACTCTTACTTCGTCTTTATACAAATATTTTACGGGTTCTACAAGCTCGAAATCAAGCTCTTTGGGAAGCCCTCCGACGTTGTGGTGAGCCTTTATTCCCTTGCTTTCCAAAATATCGGGATAAATGGTTCCTTGTCCGAGGAATTTAATTCCGTCTAACTTTTTAGCTTCTTCCGCAAACACTTCTATAAATTCTTTACCTATAACCTTTCTCTTAGTTTCGGGGTCGGTTACGCCTGCAAGTTTATCCAAAAATCTATCGACTGCGTCAACGTAAATAAGGTTTGCGTTCATTTCGTCTTTAAACACTTTTATTACTTGTTCGGGTTCGCCTTTACGGAGAAGTCCGTGATTTACGTGTACGCAAGTAAGTTGTTTACCTATCGCCTTAATTAAAAGAGCCGCCACCACCGAGGAATCCACTCCGCCCGATAACGCCAATAATACTTTTTTATCGCCGATTTGCTTTCTTAAAGCGGTGACTTGTTCTTCTATAAACTCTTTTGCCAATTGCTCTGTTGTGATTCTTTGCATAGAATCAGGTCTTTTGTCTTCCATAACTACTTCTCCTTTATTTTTTTTCGTTTTAAAATTTTCTTAAAACGTATTTCAACTTAAACTATTCCGTTTTTTCAAGCTCCGATATAAAACCGTCTATTATTCCAAGCTCCGTTTCAATAGCGGAACTAAAAACCGTTTCCTCTTGATAGTCTACCATAATATGCGTCAATTTGTCACTTAATTTTTTAAGAGAATCTAAATCTTTTTTCAAATAACATTTAACGCTTAACACCCTAATGCCGTTGCTTTTTGGAACGTATACCGTTTCCCCGTCTGCATCTCCTACGTTTTTCTCTTCTATAACCAAATCAATCGTTTTTTCAACGGCGTCGTCCTTTCCAAGCGCATAATAAGCCTTCACGTAATAAAGGACAAATTCCCCGTAATACTCGTTTTCGTACGTTACGTCAAAAGCGTCGTCTTCAAGTAATAAATCTCCGTATCTTACCACTTTTTTATAATTTTTGGTAATTACGCTGTAATCGACGACCTTTTTAAGTCTACCGACCGAAGGTTTTCTTTTATAGCTTACCTCGTAAAGCTTGCAAGCGGTTTTATTCAGTCCCATAGACGAATAAATTTCTGCGGTTTTTACGGGAAAACACAGCGTCATAGCGCTCCACACTATAAAATATAATCCCAGCGTTACTATTAAAGTCAATACGCTGACTTTTACGATTTTTTTCTTCATTATATCTCCGTATATAAAAAAATAGTATTTTCTTCGAACTCTCTTTCATAAAATATCAACGAGGATAATTTATGAAAAAATTCATTCGCATAATATGTATAATCGGTTTAATTTCTACCGCTTTATTCGTCTGTTCCTGTTCTTGCAAGCAAGACCAACTTCAATCTGCCGTTTCTCAAACGAGAAGCGATATTTTTAAGGGAAACGGTAAAACTTATTCGGTAGAGGTTTACTCGGAGGAAAAAGAATTTCCGTTCGTTAACGACTGTTTTGTCGGCGAAAAGAAAACTTGCCTCGTAGTAAAAATAAAAGACTGTTTCGAAAAAAACTTAACGGCAACCCTGTCCTATAGCGGAAAAACGTATTCCGCTCCGCTCTCGTACGTGAGCGTTTCCAACTCGCTCACGGCAACCGTCTTGGTATCCAAACTCCCGACAACCTCGATAGAGGTTACCGTATCGTCGGAAAACGGAGACGACTCTTTTACGGTGTATTCAGTTAAGAAAAGTGACACTATAAGTCCGTTAACGGCGCTTAAATGCGTTAAAAACAGCGAAAAAGATTTTATTTCGTCGCTATATAAAGACGGCTCGTATAAATGTGAAATATATATAAGACTACTCTCGGAAGGCGAATATAATTTTTATTACGTCGGGTTTGCCCAAGGCGACAATAAAATTATGGCGTTTCTTCTCGACGGGCAAAGCGGTGAAATAATAGCAGGAAAAACAACTTAATTATTTTTTAGCTCTATGCGAACTTTTGTGTCCGCTATCGCTCGAATTACGGCGAACGCTATGGTGATGAACGTTACGAGCGTTATTATAACGCTCCTTTTTCTTTAAAGCAAACATCCAAACGAAGTAAGCTATTAACAATATTATAGTAATTACAAGCACAGTTAAAGACACCTTTTGCGCTTTATTTAAACCTTTTGCTTGTTTTTGTACGACTATTTTTTTCCACTCGTTTATTCTCTCTTCAGGTACTTCCGTTCCGTTTAAAGTAACGTTGTCCGCATACTCGAACAAAAGTCCGTACGCATTATCGGAAAAAGTTAATTCTTGCGTTAAATTTACGGTTTTTAGATTTTTGCAGAATGAAAAAACGCTGTTTTCAAAATACGCATTGCCGTTTAAAGTAACTTCACTTAAATTTTCGCAATAGGCAAACGCCGTCGAACCGACGGAAACTCCCGAAGGCAATTCAACCTCGATTAACGCTTTACACGAATTAAACGCTTGACTGCCGATAGTTTGTACGGTAGAGGGAATAACAACCTCTTCAAGCGATTCACAAGAAACAAACGCCTTTGTTCCGATTTTTTCTATACCCTCGGTTAAAGTCGCTTTCTTCAATCCGTCCATCGACATAAAAGCGCCCATTCCGATTTTTTTACCTTTAACGACAACTTCTTCAACGGAAGGGATATAATATTTTACCCTTTTTTCAGTCGTTTTAGACTGCACGCAAAGAGTTGAACCGTTAAAATAATCGTTTCCGAATAAATAACCGAAGTTGACGTATAAGTCGTTTTTAAAGGCAAAAACAACCTTTTTCAACGAAGAACAACCTTTAAAAATAAAAGGATTGCACTCCGCAACGGATAAGTTAACGCTTTTTAAAGAAGAATACGCAAACGCCTTATATTTTACCGTTCCGTTCTTTTGCTCGATTTCTTCGCCGAAGTCAAAACTATCCATCTCGGCTTTATAAAACGCTTTTTCGTCTACAAATAACGTGTCGGCGGTTATTTTTACGCCTTTCGCTTTAACGGAATAAAAGGCTCTTTCGCCGATATAGTCTACGCTTAACTCTATCGTTTTTTCGCCGAAATTAACGAACGCAAACGCACAATCGCCTATTTTATTTATCGTAGAAGGTAAATTTATTTCTCCCGACTTTTTCACGGGATAAGCTAGCAAAACGGTTTTGTCGTTATTATACAGTACGCCGTTTTCTATCGAATAACAGTCGTTATTTTCTCCGACGATTTCGATTAGGTTTTCCGCCTTGAAAAACGCATACGGCGAAATACTTTCTCCTTGTACGCCGATTACGGACACGGAGGAAATTTTACTATCCGTCAACGCATAATCCGAAAAATACTCCGCTTTTGAAAAATCAACATCGGAAACTTGCGTAAACGCAAGGCTGTATTCCCCTACTCCCGTCGGGATGAAATTTAATAAGGCAAGCTTTTTATCTCCGTAAAAAAGCAAATCGGATAACTCTATCGGCTGATTTACCGTAACCGTCGTCAGTTCTTCGCAAAGCTCGAACGCTCCCTTTCCTATCTCTATCTTGTCGGCTTTTATATCCACCGTGGTTATATCGCTGTTTTTAAAAGCAAATTCCGCAATATATACGTTTGTGGCGGTTACGTTTAGCTCCGTTTGACTTTGTTCTTGTCTTAAACAATAGTAATTCTCGCCGTCTTTAGATATAACGCTAGCGGGAACGTTGTCGCACCCCGAAAACGCGTCTCTTTTTATCTTGCAATTACTCCCTAGCTCTACGACTAAAGACGAACAGTTTTTAAAAGCTTCTGCGCCTATTTTACAAGAGGTAAGCGTTACTTTTTCTAATTTTTTGCAATCGTAAAAACACAAATATCCTATTGATTTTACTTTATCTATCCCCTCGAACTCAACGAGGTTTTCACACGACGCAAAGGCGTTTTCATCTATCGTTAAATCGTCGCCGAGATATACCACTTTTTTTAGATTTATACACTGCGTAAAAGCGTTTTTTCCTATTCTTTTTACGCTTGCGGGAATTACGACGCTTTCTATTAAAGTATTATCTAAATACATCGTTTTATAATTCCCTTCCGTCGTACGTTTTTTAGTAAACGCTCCGTCGGATATTTCGGTAATTCCGTCTTTTAGCGTAATTTCTTTCCCTAGTTGATCGTTAAAAGAAGTCGCTCTGTCGCCCACGTAATGTATGCCGTTTTCATAACCGAATTGCACAGAATTTTTTTCGTTTAAAGAATTCGATATACTTCCGAAAGCTTTTTCGCCGATTATAACATCGCCCTTTATTTCCAAAACGGCAACATCGGACTGTTCTTTAGAAGAAGCCTCTTTCCAACCGAAACAATATCCGTTTATATACTTAACGGAAGAAGGAATAACCACTTTTTTTAAGTTGGCTATTTTTTTTCTGTTTCCGTTCATCAACGAATACTCCGCAAAAACAGTAGTTCCCTCTCTCACGGAAGACAACTCGCCGTCGTTAACGCTCACAAGATCTAACAATACGTGATTTATATATATACACAAGGGGTTTTCGTCGTATTTTTCTTTTGCTTCGGCTACGGCGTTTTCATACCAAGCGGTACCGGTAAAGGCGTACCACCCTACGTAAGTAACGGTAGAAGGCAAATCTATTTTTTCTAACGAAGAACAACCGTAAAAAGCGTTTCTCCCGACGTATTCCGTTTTATCGCAAAACTCAAAGTCTTCTAGATTTTCACAACCGTAAAAAGCTCTTTTGCCGATACAAACCGAATTTTTGCCCATTTTTACCGAAATTATGTTTTTATTCCCTTCGAACACTCCGCTTTTATTGTACGGAGCGTCTTGAATGCCCAACACCTTGTCGCCGTTGTAATAATCGGGAATTTCGATATTGCATTGGTCGCCTTTATATGCCGAAATATAATAACCATCGTCGCCGTAAGAAAACTCGAACAGCTCGTCCAAGGGTTGCGTTTCGTAATCGGTTTCGCTAGAAGCCGAAACCATTGTTTTTTCGTCTTTTATAACGCATACGAAAACCGCGCTTAAAACCATAAGCGCCGTCAACAACAAACTTACTATTTTTCTTGTTAAAAATTTGTATTTCATATCCGTAAAAAGACAAAAAGGGCTTTGAACAAGCCCTTATTTTTTATCAATTAAAAGTATTTGTCAAACGTTTCGACAAGTCCGAACCCGTCGAACATATCGTTTAACGGATTGATTTTATAAAGGAGTTTAGTTAAGTACGTGGAGTCTAAAAATTCACGAACGTTCACAAAATGATTGCTTCCCGTGAACGCATGGAAAAACGCGAACAAGCAAAGAATAATCGCAACGAAAATTCCAACGTTTACAACCACGCCTAAAACGGAGTCGACTACGGCAAAACCTTTTAAATCTCTACATTTTTTAACAAGCTTTCCTAAAAGGAAAAACAAAATCCTTACGAGGATATAACAAACTATAAAACCTATAAGCACAAAAACGACCATAGCTAAAATGCTAGCGATTTTTCCGTCGTTGTCCGCACCCGAAAAAGTTTCGTCTATTCCCGAGAACGATTGTTCCAAGCCCGATTGCCAACCCAATTTATCATAAAATCCGACGCTGTAAATCAAATAAGCAAGCGCACCGGCAAGCCCGAGAGCGAGAATTGCGAATATCACCCCGCCCAAAGAACCGCTGAAGCCTTTTTTTATGCTGTATACGATTAACAGTATAAGCAATGAAATTAAGATGACGTCTAATAATAAACTACCGATAAATCCCATAATTCAATACCAAACAATATAATTATTTATTTTATTATATATTAACAGTTCGGTTTTGTCAATAACTTTAAAATATTTTATAGCCGAAGTAACGATTTTTTTTAATAGAAAAATCGACGTCTTTTTATTTATTAAACGAATCTTTTAACGAAACGACTTCCGATAAATATACTCCGTTTTCGCCGTTAAACAACTTATAGTACCCTTTTCTCATCATTTGGAATACTTTTCCGTCTTCATTTTCGCCAACGTATTTTTCGGTTTTTCCCTTTAAAACGGTAAGCGAATCGTAGTTTAGTCTTTCGCTGAAATCTTGTCCCGCATAGTCGGCGTCTTTAAGCAAATACTGATACTGCCTTATTTCAACATCCTTACAGTCCTTTGCGTTTACCCAGTGGATAGTTCCCTTGCATTTTAATCCGCTAGTGTCGTTACCGCTTTTGGAATTGGCTATATGCGTACAATAAATTTCTTTAACTTGTCCGTTTTCGTCAAGCAAAACGTCCTCGCACTTAACGATATAAGCGTTTTTAAGTCTTACGATACCGCCCTTTTGAAGTCTAAAATATTTAGGCGGAGGACAAAGCGAAAAATCGTCCCTGTCGATATAAATCTCGTTGGAAAAAGTTATTTTTCTCTTTCCCGCACTCTCGTCGTTGGGGTTTACATCGAAGTCTAATTCTTCTTCTCCCTCGTAATCGGTTATTATCACCTTTACGGGATTAAATACCGTCATAGCCCTTTCGGCGTGAACGTTTAAATAATCTCTTATAAAATGCTCGAAATAAGCTATTTCTATTTCGGAATTCGCTTTACACACGCCTATTTCTTCACAGAAATTTTTTAAAGCTTGCGCAGGAACGCCTCTGTTTCTTAGTCCCGTTAAAGTGGGCATTCTCGGGTCGTCCCAACCCGAAACGACTTTTTCGTCCACGAGTTTTTTAAGATACCTTTTACTCATAACCGTGTTGGTTATGTTTAATCTTGCAAACTCTATTTGTCTAGGTCTTACTTTTACGCCCGTATTTTCAACCACCCAATTATATAAAGGTCTATGGTCTTCGAACTCCAAAGTACAAATAGAATAGGTCACCCCTTGCATAGAATCACATATCGGGTGCGCGAAATCGTACATAGGATAAACGCACCACTTGTCGCCCGTTCTGTGATGAGTGGCTCTCAACACTCTGTAAATTACGGGGTCTCTTAAATTTATATTGGGCGAAGCCATATCTATTTTAGCTCTTAAAACTTTTTCTCCGTCGGCGTACTTGCCCTCTCTCATCTCTTCGAAAAGCTTTAAGTTTTCTTCGACGCTCCTATTTCTATAAGGGCTTTCCGTTCCGGGTTCGGTTAACGTTCCTCTCGTTTGTCTTATCTCGTCCGCCGATAAATCGCAGACGAAAGCCTTTCCTTCCTTTATGAGTTTTACGGCTAAAGCGTATATTTCGTCGAAAAAGTCGGACGCATAGTGTTCCTCGTACCACTTAAACCCGAGCCACTCTATATCTTTCTTTATAGCGTCGACGAATTCGGTTTTTTCTTTCGACGGGTTAGTGTCGTCGAAAAACAAGTTACACATTCCCTCGTATTTTTGCGCCGTTCCGAAATTGAGACACAAACTTTTTGCGTGCCCTATATGCAAATATCCGTTAGGTTCGGGAGGAAAACGAGTATGAACGACGTTGTTTACGCCTTCTTCGAGTTCTTCGTTGATAATATCTTCTATAAAGTTTTTAGATTCCATAAAAATCTCCGTGTAGCGTTTTTACGGGCAACCCTTTAAACGCAATAGTCATTTATTAAATTTTAACACAACGAAACGTTTTTTACAATTATATTTACTTGACTTTATATAAAATTTTTACTAAAATTACAATTAAAGAATATTTTCAAGGTGAAAAGATATGGAAAAAAACGGCGTTACGATGGAAAAATTAGTAAACCTCTGTAAATCGAGAGGAATTATTTTCCCCGGCAGTGAAATTTACGGCGGAATGGGAAATACTTGGGATTACGGCCCCGTGGGCGTTGAAATAAAAAACAACGTTAAAAGAGCTTGGTGGAAAAGATTCGTCCAAGAAAGCGACAACTCTTTCGGAGTAGACGCCGCAATTTTAATGAATTCAAGAGTTTGGGACGCAAGCGGTCACACCGCCTCTTTTACCGACCCGAAAATGGACTGTAAAGAGTGTAAATCCAGACACCGTGCCGACAATTTGATAGAAGCTCATTCCAAAGGAGCGGTTAACCCCGACGCTATGAGCAAAGAAGAAATGGAAAACTATATCAACGAACACAAGGTTAAATGCCCTAACTGCGGAAAATTCAACTGGACGCCGATAAGACAATTCAACTTGATGTTCGAAACTTCGAGAGGCGTTGTAGAAGACTCAAAAGATACGATTTATCTTCGTCCCGAAACGGCGCAAGGCGAATTCGTAAACTTTTTAAACGTTCAAAGAACGGCAAGAGCAAAAATCCCGTTCGGAATTGCCCAAATAGGTAAGGCGTTTAGAAACGAAATTACCCCCGGTAACTTTATTTTCAGAACGATAGAATTCGAACAAATGGAACATCAATGGTTCTGCAAAGAGGGAACGGATATAGAGTTTTACGAAGAATACAAGAAAAAAGCGTGGGACTTCCTTATCGATTTAGGCTTTAAAGCGGAACATTTAAGATACAAAGACCACGACAAACTAGCTCACTACGCTAAATGCGCGTGCGACATTCAATACTTATTCCCTATCGGTTGGTCGGAACTTAACGGTATTCACAACAGAACGAATTACGATTTATCACGCCACCAAGAATACAGCGGTAAAAATATGCAGTACGTAGACCCCGTAACCAACGAAAAGTTTATCGCTTACGATATTGAATACTCTATCGGTGCGGATAGACTTATGCTTGCGGTATTATCCGAAGCGTACGAGGAACAAACGCTTGAAAACGGCGAAACGAGAGTAGTTATGCACTTCCACCCCTGTTTGTCGGCGTATAAAGTTGCAGTTTTACCCTTACAAAAGAATTTATCGGAAAAGGCGAAAGAAGTTTACAAAAAACTCACCCCTTACTTTATGTGTACTTACGACGAAGCGGGTTCTATCGGTAAAAGATACCGTAGACAAGACGAAATCGGAACGCCCATGTGCGTAACTATCGACTTCGACACGTTAAACGACGACACCGTAACCGTTCGTGACAGAGACACTATGGAACAAATCCGTCTGCCTATAAACGAACTCGTTGCGTTCGTTACTGAAAAAATCAAATTTTAATCTACCGAATCGGTGTGATTTTTTAAATTGAAATACGGCTTTTTGCAAACGCAAAAAGCCGTTATTTTTCTTAAAAAATAAGTTTTTAATCGCTTAAACTATTGATTTTTTTCAACGAGAAAACCAAAAACGCTATCGACACGAAAAAGGTTAACGCTTCGGCTATGGGAAAAGTCCACCATACCGTAACAACGGCGTTTGTGTTTACTACGAACAAGTACGCTATCGGAAAAGTAAACGCCACCAACCTTAAAAAGGCGGAAATTAGCGGTTCTATAGCCTTGCCAAGCGCTTGCAATACGCCTTGAATGGCAACGCTAAACCCCATAAACACAAAGCCTACGCTAGCTATTCTCGTAGCCCTTGCGCAAACATCTACAAGTACAGCCGAACTGTCCCCCGATAAAGCGAATAACTTTGACAACGGACGGGCTAAAACTTCAAACAATAAAGTGATTGCAAGCGTTACGATGAGCGAATCTATCACACCGTATTTTACGCAAGCTTTTGCTCGCTCTTTATTTTTCATTCCGTAGTTAAAAGACAAAAGGGTGATAATGGTATTAGACAGTCCGAACGCCGAAAACAACGCCACTTGCTGTATTTTGTAATAAATACCGAACGAGCCGACAAGTATTACCGAGTCGACGCTCGATTTACGCAAAATAGCGTTCATACCCGCCATCATAACGGACAAAAGCCCTTGCATAACGATTGCCGAAAATCCTATTTTGTAAATTCCGCCTATAATACTTGCCTTGGGTTTTATATATCTTAGTCCGCTACCCACTTCCTTATTTTTCGTGTAATGTAAAATCATTGCGACGAATAAGGAAATAAACTGTCCGATTATAGTCGCCCACGCCGCGCCCGAAACACCCATACCGAGCGGAAATATAAACACGTAATCTAAAACCACGTTGGCAAGCGCACCGCTAATTTGCGCAATGGTTGAATAAGTCGTTTTCCCCGTCGCTTGTAAAAACCTTTCGTAAACGGTGTACCCGATCGAACCTAGCGAAAAACAAGTACAAATTCGTAAATACGACGTACCCATTTTTAAAACTTCCGCATTATCCGTAAATAAACCTATAAACCACTTGGACAAAAACAGTCCGAACAATAAAAACACGGCGTAAATAACCAAGCACAAAAAAATGCCGTTGCCCGCAACGTAATTTACCCTTTCCTTGTTCTTTTCGCCCAAGCTTTTAGAAAGTAACGCGTTTAGCCCTACTCCCGTTCCTACGCCTATGGCGATTATCATAATTTGCACGGGAAAGGCAATGGTCAACGCTTCGTTGGCAATCGCTCCTATGGCGGGAATGTTTGCAACGAACACGCTGTCCACCACGTTGTATAACGCTTGCAAAATCATTGAAATTATCATCGGCAATCCCATTTTCCACAATAAACCCTTTACCGACGACACCGCCATTTTATTTTCCTTAATCGCTTCCATAACTCTCCTTTACATAAAAAATAACGCGTAAACCCTCAACTGGATTTACGCGTTTATTCGCTACTCGTTAGATATAAAATAACATTTTTTTCGAAAAAAAGCAAACTGTTTCCTTTAAAAAAGTGGTTTTTATCGCAAAATTTTTTAAAAAGAAAAGACTTTTTGCTCTTTTATCGACTTATAGACTGCTTTTTAACAAAAATCAGCCCTTGTTTTGCAAATACTCGTCTATCGACTCGGAAGCAAGTTTTCCCGCCCCCATAGCAAGTATTACCGTTGCAGAACCCGTTACGGCGTCACCGCCCGCAAACACGCCTTTAACCGAAGTTTCACCCTTTTCGTCAACCTCGATTACCCCTCTGTCGGTGTACTTAATATTTTCGGTAGTGTTTTTAATTAAGGGATTAGGCGAAGTGCCAAGCGCCATTATAACGCAGTCCGCATCTATTTCGAACTCGCTACCCTTAATTTCAACCGGTCTTGCCCTTCCCGAAGCGTCCGCTTGAGCAAGTTCCATTTTAACGCAAGTTAAACTTTTTACCCAACCGTTTTCGCCGTTTATCGCCACGGGATTAGTGAGCAAATTAAACTTTATTCCCTCTTCCTTGGCGTGTCCGACCTCCTCTTTTCTAGCAGGCAATTCTTTCTCGGTACGCCTGTAAACTATCGTTACGTCCGCACCTAACCGTTTAGCTGAACGAGCCGCGTCCATAGCGACGTTTCCTCCGCCTACGACTATCGTCTTTTTAGCTCTATATACGGGCGTCATACTGCCTTCTTTATAGGCTCCCATTAAATTTATTCTCGTCAAAAACTCGTTTGCGGAATATACGCCGTTCAAGTCTTCTCCCTTAATGTTCATAAATTTAGGAAGTCCCGCGCCCGTTCCGATAAACACGGCGTCGTATTTATATTCGTCCAAAAGCTCTTTTACGGTTATAGTTTTTCCTATAACGCAGTCGGTAATTATTTCAACACCCGATTTTTTAAGGTTTTCTATCTCTTCTCTTACAATGGCTTTAGGCAAACGGAACTCCGGAATACCGCTTACAAGCACTCCGCCCGCAACGTGCAACGCCTCGTATACGGTTACGGAATAACCTTTAACGGTAAGTCTGCCCGCACACGTTAAAGACGCAGGTCCCGAACCGATTACGGCTACTTTTTTACCGTTTTTTTGTACGGTTTTTTGACAGGGCGAACCGTGTTTTGCGTGATAATCGGCTACAAATCTTTCAAGCCTGCCTATTCCCACACTTTCCCCTTTTATTCCTCTTACGCACTTGCCCTCGCATTGATTTTCTTGCGGACAAACCCTACCGCATACTGCGGGCAAATCACTATCCTCTCTTATAATCTCATACGCCTTTTCAAAATCTCTTTCGGCAACACATTTAATAAAATCGGGAATTCTTATCTTTACGGGACAACCGCTCGTACAAGGTCTAGTCTTGCAGTTTAGACACCTTTTTGCTTCGTTTACGGCTTGTTCTTCGCTATAACCGAGCGCAACTTCGTTAAAGTTTTTGTTGCGTACACACGGCTCTTGTTCGGGCATAACGTTTTTCTTTAGTAAATTATCCATTGTTGTTAGCTCCCTTTAACAAATTACAAACGTGTTCGTCTTTTTCTCTTTCGTAGCTTTTATAAGTTCCCGAACGCGCTATAGCCTCGTCGAAATCTATTTCGTGTCCGTCGAATTCGGGTCCGTCCACGCAAGCAAATTTCATTTTTCCGCCCACGGAAAGTCTGCAACCACCGCACATTCCCGTTCCGTCTATCATAATGGGATTCATACTCACTATGGTCTTAACACCGTACTCTTTAGTGAGCTTACACACGAATTTCATCATAATCAGCGGACCTATCGCAATTACTTCGTCGTACTTTTCACCACTTTCGATAAGCTCTTTTAAAGCGTTGGTAACAAGTCCTTGTTCACCCCAGCTTCCGTCGTCGCTCATTTTTTTGAAGACGTCGCTACAAGAAGAAAACTCGTCTTCTAAAATAACTAAATCTTTATTTCTAAACCCGACGATAGAGTGAACTTCGCACCCTAAATCGTGCAATTCTTTTGCAACGGGCAATGCAATCGCACAACCTACGCCTCCGCCGACGACGGCAACTTTTTTAAGTCCGTCCGTTTTGGTTGCGTTTCCTAAAGGCCCTACAAAATCACTTATAAAATCGCCTTCGTTTAATGCGTTAAGTAGTCTTGTTGTCGCCCCGACGACTTGAAATATTATCGTAACGGTTCCGTTTTCCCTATCGTAAGAAGCAACGGTTAAAGGAATTCTTTCCCCGTCGTCGGATACCCTTAAAATTATAAATTGCCCCGGTTTAGCCTTTTTAGCAACCAACGGAGCTAAAATTTTCATCATGGTAACGTTTGAATTGAGAGATTTTTTGTAAACGATTTTAAACATAAAGTATTTCCCTTAAAACAATATTTATAGATTTTTACGCAAAAAAACGCTTGTAAGCGTTAACGAAAATAAGGAACTATTACACGTTAGGTAACAGTTCCTTGCCAAGCGTTTTTACTATATCGAATTAGTTTTTAGCTTTTTTTTCTTTTATTTCTATAACCTGTTCGCCGTCGTAATACCCGCACTTAGGACATACCTGATGAGAAGCTTTTAATTCTCCGCATTGAGCGCAAGTTACAAGGTTTGCGCTATGAGCCTTATAGTTGCTAGCAAATCTCTTGTTTGCTCTTTGTTTGGAAGTTTTTCCCTTTGGAACTGCCATCTTTCTATACCTCGTCTTTTTTTATTTTTTAATTATCTTCGCTTCCGTCAACCGATATTCCTTTGCAGTCTTCCTTGCAAAGCAATATCGTGGGTTGAGAAAACAAAACGTTATCTTTGACTAACTCGCTTAAATCAATCCTTCCCGATTTAAAACGGTACTCGTCCTCTTGCGGTCTTTCGCTAAAAACTTCGTCGAACGAAATTTCCACTTGCTTGCTCGCATTTTCCAAACACCTTACGCACTGACCATTTACTTTGTAAGCAATAGTCCCGTAAACTTCAACGTCGCCGTCGTTTATCACGACTTCACACCGTATTTCGGCGTCGCTAAACTCGTAATCAGGCGACAACGCAAGGTTTTTATCTACCGTAAACGGGAAAACGAAACTTTCGCTCGTTTTGCCCTGTCTTTTAAGCAAATTAATATCAATAACCATATTAGCTTTATTATTTTATCCTATTTTCGACGTATTGTCAACGATTTTTCAAGCTTGCTCAAGTTTTTTCTTAATTATTTCGTAAGCTTTATCGTCATACACCCCTAACGGAATACAACCGTTGTACCCGTGAAGAAGTATTTCGTATGAAGCATAAGGCAATTTTTTTTCAAAAAAACGTTTACTTGCCGTAATTCCGTCTATTTCTTTCGCTTTTAAAACGTAAATCGCTCTTGAAGAAAATCCGCAAGAAAAGGTTATTTTTTCTTCCCCGATTTTATAGTATCTGTTCCTAAAATAGCCGACGTAGTAAAATGCGGGAAGCGTTACAAGCAACATTAAGCTAAATCCGTAGAAGAACGACGCCACAAGCGTTACCGCAAAAGACAACACGCACGGGAAAATGCAATACAACAAAGTCTTTTTTGAGTTTCTTACTTTCGGAGAATTTTCATCTCCCGTCAAAACTCTCTCTATTTTGTCGCAATCTTCCTTTTTTAAACAAAACGGAATACAATCGTTGTGAATTCCCTCTTTGTCGGCGTTTTGCCAAATGATATACAATGCCTCCAAACCGAACAAAAACGAAAATACCGAACGAACTCTTTTTATCCCGATTATGGTTTTTGCGTCGTAGTTTATTTTTTGCAAAGACAGTCTTTTATATTCGATGGTAAACTTGTCGTCTATTCTTATTTTGTAATCCTTAAAAGCAAAAAACTTTATAAAAAAGAAAATCGTATACCCTGCCAAGCAGATACCCATAAGTATAAAACTTACGATTATCGCAACGTGTTTCGATTTTTCGTAGCTAAAATCCGAAACGTTGTATCTATGCGAAATTCCCTTTATCGCACCCATTATCGATGGTACGAAAATAAGAATAGCCAAAAATCCGTAAAAAGCTATAACGCAAAGCTTCATTGCGAGAGTTTTTAACTTATAGCCCGACTTTATCTCAACCAACGACTCTTTTTTACTCTTAAAATAATAGGGTAATTCCGAAGAAATTTCGTTATAAACCTTTTCCGATATATACATTGTAAAAAGGTCGTCGCCGTTGGTTATTTTTACCGTTCTCGTTTTAAAAAGTTTGGATTTTAAAATGTTTATTCCGATAGCTTCGCTTAAATTTATCGTGCGGTACTCTTCTTCGCCTTTATACACGATAAGAATTTTTTCTCCGTTTCGTTCTTCGATTGAAAAAGCCTTTTTTTCATAAGAAGTAAACGCACTGCAAAAACTTATCAACGCCGTACCCATCGCAATTCCCAAACACGCCAAAACCTCTATGCCTTCGCTTAAAAACACGGAATCGGAAAGAATAAACACCAGCAAAAACAACGACAAAAACAAGGCGAATAAAAACCACGATAAAGTTGTTTTTACTATATTGATTTTACTAAACTTGTATTTCATTCTCGTTCTCCGTTTTTTCTTCGCAAGTATTTTTTGCGTTTTGAATTTTTTCGGCTAAACTTAAAAGTTCTTCGTAATTTACGTTTTTGAGAAAATATTTCTTCTCGCTAACGTCTATTTCCATTTTTCCTAAATTAAACTTAAACCACCCTTTTGACTTTTTAACGTTAACTTTTTCTATTTTGTTTACATCTACGGTTATTCGTTTTTGATTAGGATATCCGTCTACCATGGTAAACACGGAGCCTTCGAGTTCGTATCCCGAACCCGCATTTAGAAAAAATCCTCGGGCAATAAAGAAATATCCGACTACCACCGTCGCTAAAATTACGAGGCATAATTGAAAGGTGATAAATTGAGGCGCTTTTAAATACCATAAAAGCAAACTCACCTCTGCCACCGCCCAAAGCACAAACCCGAATAATATATAGGTAAGCTTTACCCTCGTTGCCGATTTTTTACCTTTTTTCGTAATCATTTTACCAAAGCTTGCGTATCGCGAGCGATAACCAATTCTTCGTTAGTAGGAATAACCAAAACTTTAACCGTAGAATCGGGCGCGGAAATTTCGTTTACTCCGTCCACGAACGTTGCGTTCCTCTTTAAGTCCGCCTTAATTCCCATAAATTCAAGCCCTTCTAGAATTCTGGCTCTCATAGCAGAGTCGTGTTCGCCTATTCCCGCGGTAAATACCACGCAATCGAGTCCGCCCATAGCGCATGCGTAAGCACCGATATATTTTTTACAGCTGTACGCAAATATTTTAAGCGCAAGCTCGGCTCTTTCGTTGCCGTTTTCGGAAGCGTCGGTCAAATCTCTGAAATCGCTAGACACTCCGCTCACGCCGAATACTCCCGATTTCTTGTTGAGATAGGTATCTACTTGCTCTAAATCGAAACCGTGTTTTTTGCATAAGAATTTCACGATGGCGGGGTCTAAATCGCCCGACCTCGTCCCCATAGGAACTCCGCCTAAAGGCGTAAAGCTCATAGAAGTGTCAACGCTCTTTCCTCCGTCAACGGCAGATATGGAAGAACCGTTTCCTAAATGCATGGTAACGATTTTTAAATCTTTTATATCTTTTCCTAAATAGTTAGCCGCTTCGGCGCTGACGAAACGGTGGCTCGTTCCGTGGAACCCGTATCTTCTTATTTTATAATTTTTGTAATCTTCGTAAGGAATTCCGTAAATATACGCATAATCGGGCATAGTGGAATGGAACGCCGTATCGAACACCGCCACCATAGGAACAGAAGGCATAATTTCCCTGCACGCTAAAATTCCCGTAATGTTTGCAGGCTCGTGTAAAGGCGCAAGCTCGGAATTTTTCTCGCAAGTTTTAATAACTTCGTCGTCTATTACGACCGAGCAGTTATAATCCTCTCCGCTATGAACCACTCTATGTCCCACCGCGTCTATTTCTTCCATAGACTTAATAGCGCCGTATTTTTTGTCGATTAAAGTGTTTAAAACAAGCTCGATTGCCGTTTTATGGTCGGGCATATCCTTTTCGATTACGATATCTTTTCCGTCGAATTTAAACTTTAAAAAGGATTTTTCAAGCCCTATTCTTTCGCAACCGCCTTTTGCGATTGCTTTTTCCGTTTCCATATCTATAAGTTGATATTTAAGCGAAGAACTTCCTGCGTTAATAACTAAAACTTTCATTTTTACTCTCCTAAAATTATATAATTTGAGTTTGTAAAGCGGTGATAGCGACGGCAGCCACTATATCTTCCATATGGCAACCTCTGGACAAGTCGTTGATAGGCTTTGCAAGTCCTTGGCAAAGAGGTCCTACCGCTTGGAAACCGCCCAATCTTTCCGTAAGCTTGTATCCGATATTGCCTGCGTCTAAGTCGGGGAATATCAAAACGTTTGCGTGTCCCGCAACGGAAGAAGCGGGAGCTTTCGAAGAAGCTACGCTAGGCACGATAGCCGCGTCTAACTGCAATTCGCCGTCAGCCTTTTCGTCGGGACAAATTTCGTGGAATTTTTGAACCGCATTTACCACTTTATCCACGTCGGCGTGTCTTGCGCTACCCTTGGTAGAGTGAGAAAGAAACGCAATTCTAGGTTCTATTCCCGCAATCATTCTTGCGCTTTGAGCGGAAGATACCGCAATATAAGCAAGCTCTTCGCTAGTCGGATTTTGGTTAAGTCCGGAGTCGGCGTAAATATAGCAACCGTCCTCGCAGAACTCGTTACCTCTTTCGGGAGCAACCATTAAAAAGTACGCGGATACTATAGGCGTAGTTTTAGAAGTCTTTATAACTTGAAGTCCCGGACGAAGGGTATTCGCCGTGGAATGGCACGCACCAGAAACCATACCGTCTACGTCGTCGAGTTTTAGCATTAACGCGCCGTACATAGTGTAATCTTTTAAAATCGCTTTTTTCGCGTCCTCTACGGTCGCATATTCGGGAAGTCCCGTCTTTTTGTTTATCTTTCCCGCACGGAGCTCGAATAAAAGTTTTGCGTATTCTTCCGTTTTAGGATTAGTTACGGGGTCTAAAATATTTACGCCCGTAAGGTCTATTTCGGGATTAGCTTCTTTTATGGTTTTTTCGTTGCCGAGCAACGTAATTTTAGCAACGCCCTTTTTCACCGTAACCGAAGCGGCCTCCACCACTCTTTTGTCTTCCGATTCGGGAAGAACCACGTGCTTTGCCAAAGCTTTCGCTCTGTCGTAAATCGAATCCATAATTTTTGACATAACGTTTTCTCCTTGTTTTTACAAAATTCCCTTGTAAAAAAATTTATTTTAAGTTAAACTGTATGTAATACATACTTCTTATCATTATATAATAAAAAAACCTTTTTGTAAATAAAAAACAGAAAATAAAGCGGAGAAATAAAAAATGAAAATTTGCGTAACCGTAGCGGAATACAACCCCTTACACAACGGACACCTTTTTCACTTAAATCGTATAAAAGAACTGCATGCGGACGCAAACGTCGTGATTATGAGCGGAAATTTTACCCAGCGTGGAGAAATCGCCGTAACGGATAAATACACTCGTGCCGTTCACGCAATAAAAGCGGGCGCGGATATAGTAATAGAACTTCCCGCGCTTTTCGCAACGGCAGGCGCCGAAAATTTCGCAAAAGGCGCAATGAAGATTTTCAACGCCGTACAAGGCGACGTTTTAAGCTTCGGGTGCGAATCTCCCGAAACAGATTTTATATCGCTTGCAAAAGCGGTAAAAGGCGAAACGCCCGCTTTTAAAAAAGAGCTTAAAAAACAATTAAAACTAGGATATAAGTTCATTAAAGCACGAAATAACGCCTTGGAATTAACGGGAACGGACTGTTCTACGCTAAATCAACCGAATAATATTTTGGCTCTCGAATACGTAAACGCCTTGTTAAAATATAAACGCGACTTTTCGCTTTTCCCCGTACAAAGACAGGGTTCGCCCTTTTCGGACGGAGAAATAAAGGAAAACTTTTCTTCCGCAAACGCCATAAGAAATCACCTTGCCGAAAAACAAGCTTTGCAAAGCAACGTTCCTCCTTACGTTTTAGAGGACTTGCCCGAACGCTTGCCTATCGCCGACGAGCTTATACTCTATTCGCTCTTGTCTGCCGACGAAAAAGAATTGAAAAAAATTCCCGACTGCACGGAGGGACTTGAAAATCGCCTTAAAAAATACGCTTTAACCTCTTTTAGTTACGACGAACTCATAAAAAACGTCTGCACTAAAAGGTACACTAAAACAAGAATTCAACGCATACTTATTTGCTCGCTGTTAAAAATAACGGAAAAACTCGTAAAAAGTTCTCTTAAAAGCGATTTATATTTAAAAATACTTGCCGTGAACAAAGAAAAAAGCGAAATTCTTTCCTATTTATCGGCAAGCAAATACCCTTTACTATTAAGAAAAGGCGACGAAAAAAGTTTATGTAAAACCGCCGAAAAATGTTTTGAAGCAGACAAACGAGCTTCGGAAATTTATTCGCTTATAACAGGCAAAAGAATAAACCCTTTTGAAACGAAATTCGTTTAAAGAGTTGACACTTATTATAAAAAGGTATATAATGATTAAAAACTGTGACGGAGAAAACCTCTTAAAGGGAATATCCAGAGAAAAAGACGTTTGGTGGAAGTCTTTTATATTCCGTAAGACAAGTTACCGCTCCCGAGTTGCCCTCCCCAAAATTTTAGTAAGGTCGGCCGTAACTTTGCGTTAAAAGTAAAAAGTTATAAATCAAGGTGGAACCGCGCTTATGCGCCCTTGACGGCATTACAGTCGTTAAGGGCTGTTTTATTACTTAAAAAGGAGAACTGAAATGAAAGTTGTTTACAATGACGGAAGCGTTAAAGAATGTGAAAAGGAAGAAGAACTTCACGTATTGCGCCATTCTTGCGCGCACGTAATGGCTCAAGCCGTAAAGCGTCTTTTCCCCGAAGCGGATTTTGCTTACGGTCCCGCTAACGAAAAAGGTTTTTATTACGACGTCGATTTGGGAAACACAAAACTCTCCGACGAAGATTTAGCCAATATCGAAAAGGAAATGAAGAAAATCGTAAAAGAAAATCTTCCCTTTAAAGTTTTCTCTCTTCCCAGAAACGAAGCTATCGCTTTAATGGAAGAAAGAAAGGAAAAATACAAAGTCGAGCATATAGGCGACCTTCCCGAAGACGCAAGAATTACTTTTTATCAACAAGGCGAATATATAGATATGTGCGTAGGTCCTCACGTTGCCTACACCAAAGCGTTAAAAGCTTTCCGCATTACGGGACAGTCGGGCGCGTACTGGAAAAACGACAGCAACAACAAAATGCTTACCCGTATAAAGGGTACCGCTTTCCCAACCCAAGAAGAACTAGACGAATACTTTAAAATGCTGGAAGAAGCAGAAAAGAGAGACCATAGAAGAATCGGCAAAGAAATGAACTTGTTTATGCTTGCCGACGAAGCCCCCGGATTTCCTTTCTTTTTACCGAAAGGAATGGACTTGAAAAACGCTTTAATAGATTATTGGAGAGATATTCATAAGAGGGAAGACTACGTAGAAGTCCAAACGCCTATGATTATGAACAGACGCCTTTGGGAAACGAGCGGTCACTGGGATCACTATAAAGACAATATGTACTCTACCGTAATCGACGAAGAAACTTTTTGCGTTAAACCTATGAACTGCCCCGGCGGAGTTATGGTATACAAAAACCGCCCGCATTCTTATAGAGAACTCCCGTTAAGAGTCGGCGAACTCGGTCTTGTTCATAGACACGAACTTAAAGGAGCGTTACACGGCTTGTTCAGAGTTCGTTGCTTTACGCAAGACGACGCTCATATCTTTATGAGAAAAGACCAAATCACAGACGAAATAGTAAGCGTAGTTCACTTAATAAACGAAGTTTACTCTAAATTCGGGTTCGATTATTTCGTAGAACTTTCCACCCGTCCCGAAAACAGTATGGGTAGCGACGACGATTGGGAAGCGGCAACCAACGGCTTAAAACTTGCGTTGGAAAAATTAAACCTCCCCTATATCGTAAACGAAGGCGACGGCGCTTTCTACGGTCCGAAAATCGACTTCCATTTAAGGGACTCTTTGGGTAGAACTTGGCAGTGCGGAACGATACAACTCGACTTCCAAATGCCACTCAATTTCCAACTCGAATACACCGACGAAAACGGCGAAAAACAACGCCCGATTATGATTCACAGGGTTTGCTACGGCTCGATAGAAAGATTTATCGGAATTTTAACCGAACACTTTGCGGGTAAATTCCCCACTTGGCTCGCCCCCACGCAAGCGAAAGTTATTTTAGTCAGCGAGAAGTTCACCGAATACGGAAGTAAAGTTTATCAGGCTTTGAAAGACGCTAAAATCCGTGTTGAATTCGACACGAGAAACGAGAAAATCGGTTATATGATAAGGGAAGCTCAAATGGTTGACAGAGTGCCCTATATGGTGATTATCGGACAAAAAGAACAAGACACGGGAACGATTTCGGTAAGAAACAGAGACACCAACGAAACGGTTACTCTACCCTTGGAAGAATTCCTTGTTAAACTTGAAAAAGAAATAAAAGATAGGGTTTAAAAATTATTAAAATACGAGCGGAAGCAAATTTTTGCTTCCGCTCTTTACTTGTATAG
>CAZRMT010000014.1:18199-23252 GCA_964601265.1 uncultured Christensenella sp. | reverse complement strand
ATTTTCGGGTACTTACCTATAGCGATAGCAATCATTATTTCTTTTGTAATTGACAATCCTCCGATTTGGTGGCATTGGCTCGTTGGTATCGGTTGTGGAATTATTTTAGGTGTGATTTCCTTGAAACTTCCCGAAAAATTAACAAAAAACGAAAATACTCCGTACGGATACGATTGGGGTAACGGATACTTTGAAAAATATATTAAATAGGGGTGTCAAAGTAATCGTTCTAACACTTTGGGGTGTCGGAATTTTCAATTAGAGGTGTCGTTTGTATCAAAATAGACCACCTTTGCCATAAGACAAATAGGTTTGATACGAAAATTGTCAAAACTTTTTATTTTGGTGTTTTTAAACTTTTTCGGGTATCAATTTAAAAATGCAACCAAAAGTTTACGTAAAGAAACGCCGAATTGGTGGTTTTTTGCTTTGTTGCGTGCTATTATAACGGTGTCGTAAGGCAAAAAACTTAAAGGAGTATAAAAATGACGCTTGGTGAAAAAATAGCAAAGCAAAGAAAAGAATTAAATTACACGCAAGAACAACTCGCCGACATTCTCGGCGTTTCTCGTCAATCGATTAGCAAGTGGGAGTCGGACGTGGCTTATCCCGAAACGGACAAACTAATTAAAATGGGAAAACTATTCGACTGTTCGATGGATTACCTTTTAAACGATGAAATAACCGAAAAGCAAAGCGTTAAACCAAATAAAAGAGAGTCGTTCGGAAGCAGATTTAAAAAACTGTTCCGTGAACGCAAGAGTAAAAAAACTGTGTTCGGGCTTCCTCTTTTTCATATGGGGCGTAATGCGCACGGCTTTTTTGCGATAGGAATTAAAGCACGGGGAGTGTTTTCCATAGGACTTACGTCTAGAGGGATTTTTTCTTTCGGGTTGCTGTCGTTAGGAGTTGTTTCTATCGGGGCTTTATCGCTCGCTCTTATTTCCGTCGGGATTTTCTCGCTCGGACTTCTTGCGGTCGGTTCTGTTGCTCTCGGGCTGTTTTCGGCAGGTGCGATTAGCGTGGGAATAGTTTCTTTCGGGGCGCTTTCGGTCGGGTGTTTTTCATCGGGCGCGCTTGCAATAGGGAAATACGTTGCGGTAGGGGGACACGCTCACGGCTTAATCGCAATAGGCGAATCCGTTGCAAAGGGAAAGGCGTACAGTCACGTCGGAACGCTTTCTTCTGCCGATACGGCGTACGTGGTGGAATGGCTTGACGTAAACGTTCCCGCTTGGCTCGGGTGGGCAAAGGCAATATTTAAGCTTTACCTACTATAAAAATTATAAATAGCATTTTTTGCCGAACGTTTTATACGTTCGGTTTTTTTATTAAAAGAGTAATTGTAACAAAAACGTTATTACTTGTAACGCTAAAAAACGTTATTCTATTTGACAAAAAGCATAAAATCTTTATAATAATAGATATTCTAATTTTAGAATAAATCGAGGTTGTTATGGATAAAGAATTTAATATGATAAAGGTTTTTGAAAACGCAAACCGATTGATAGACGCCTATCACACGGAGTTGCAACCTATTAGTAGGTTAACGGGGTTGCCGACGCTTGCGGTGGATATATTGTTGTTCGTTGCAAATAATCCAAAAATGGCGACTGCAAAGGATATATGCGTGGTAAGAAGTTTAAAATCGGGCATAGTGTCCGTTTACGTGGAGCGTTTGGTGCAAGACGGTTTTTTGGAAAGGTCGTCAGTTGCGTGCGATAGACGAAAAATAATGTTAAAAGTAACGCCCGACGCAGAAGAAATAATAAAAAGGGGTAAAATTATACAAAGTAACTTTGCCGAAAAACTTCTTGTCGGGGTTGAAAAGGAAGATTTACAAGTTTGGGAAAGAATAGTTAAAACTATTGACAATAATATAGAAAAAATAAGAAAAGAAAAATAAACGGAGATTAAAAATGATACGATTATTAAAAAATATGCGTCTTAAAGAAGTTATAATGGCGTGCGTTTGTTGCGTGTTGATAGTCGGGCAAGTGTATTTCGATTTACGACTTCCCGATTATATGACGGAACTTACCAAACTCATTAAAACGGGCGGACAGACTAGCGAAATTTTGCGTGTCGGCGGAAAAATGCTTGCTTGCACGTTAATTAGCGCCGTTTTTGCGATAATATGCGGTTTTTTGGCTTCAAAAGTGGCGTCGGGATTTAGTTTTGCCGTTAGAGAAAAGTTGTTTTATCACGTAATAGATATGGAAAAAGCAGAAATGCAACGCTTTTCCGTACCGAGCCTTATTACGAGAACGACTAACGATATAACGCAAATACAAATGATAGTTTCCATGGGGCTTCAAATGTTGGTAAAAGCGCCGATTATGGCGGTTTGGGCTATTATAAAAATACTAGGCAAAAGCTGGCAGTTGTCGGCGGTTGTCGCAGGTTTTGTAATAGCAATTTGCGTAACGGTGTTCCTTGTAATGGCGTCTTGTTTGCCTAGGTTTAGAAAGGTTCAAAAAATGACCGATAAAATAAACAGAGTCGCAAGAGAAAATTTAACGGGAATAAACGTGGTTCACGCTTTTAATGCCGAGGACTATCAAAATAAAAAATTCGACGGACCTAGCAAAGAAACGTTTGATTTACAAATGAAAAACCAAAGATTGTTTGCTTTTATAAATCCCGTTTTAACGCTCGGAATGAACGGTTTATCCCTCGCAATATACTGGGTGGGAGCGGTTTTGTTAAACAATATTTCACCGTTAAACGTAGCTAAAAGAATTACCTTATTCGGAGAAATTACGGCTTTCAGTACGTATGCTACGTATATAGTAATGTCGTTTATGATGCTCGTTATGATTTTTATGCTTTTACCGCAAGCGCAGGTTTCGGCAGAGCGTATAAACGAGGTTTTGGACACGAAACCGAGCGTTATACAAGGCGGAGTAACGGACGGAACGGAAACGGGAAGCGTTGAATTTAAAAACGTTAGTTTTTCTTATCCCGACAGTGCGGAGAGCGAGTTGAACGGAATTTCTTTTAAGGTTAATAAAGGCGAAACGCTTGCCATAATCGGCGCAACGGGTAGCGGAAAAACCACGCTGATAAATTTAATTGCTCGGCTTTACGACGCAACCGAAGGCGAGGTTTTAGTTGACGGGGTAAACGTAAAAGACTACGAATTTTCCTCTTTATATAATAAGTTGGGTTTTTGTACGCAAAAAGCGATACTTTTTTCGGGAACGATAAAAGACAACGTTTTAATGGGCGAGTCGGCAAATAATTTTGAAGAAGGCGATTTAGAAAAGGCGTTAACGATTTCGCAGTCGGCGGAGTTCGTGGAAAAGTTGCCCGAAAAAACCGATTACCGTATAGCGCAGTCGGGAAGAAACGTTTCGGGCGGTCAAAAGCAAAGGTTGTCCATTGCCAGGGCTTTAGCACGCAATCCCGAAATATTGATTTTCGACGATTCTTTTTCCGCTTTGGATTATAGAACGGATTCTTTATTAAGAGAGGGACTAATTGGCGCTTATTCTTCGGCGACGAAAATTATAGTTGCGCAACGAATAGGAACCATTAAAAACGCCGATAAAATTATCGTTTTGGAGCGTGGGGAAATAGTCGGCTCGGGTACGCACGGGCAACTGTTAAAGGATTGTAAAGTTTATCAAGAAATAGCCTATTCGCAGTTAGATGCGTCTGAACTTGCGTGAGCGGAGGTAAAAATGAAAAAAAGTAAAAATACAAAATCTGCTTCAATAGTAAAGAGAACCGTTAATTATATGCGTTCTTACACGGTTTTTATATGCTTAGCGTTGTGTTTGGGGATAATTAGCGCCGTTATTACCATTATAGGACCCGATAAAATCGGCGAAATAGTTACGATGATTTCTAACGGCTTGAACGGAAAAATTAATTTAAAAGGCATTGCTAAAATCGGAATACTGCTTGCGGTATTGTATTGCCTAGGCTCTGCTTGCGGGTTTATTCAGCAATACGTTATGGCGACGATAACGCTAAAAACTTCCTATCGAATGAGGGCGGAACTGTCCGAAAAAATAAATAAAGTTCCGCAAAAATATTTCAATACGACTTCGCAAGGAGATATTTTAAGTACGATAACCAACGACGTTTCCACCTTGCAACAAGGTTTAACGAACAGTTTGCCGACCATTATAAGTGCCGTTACGCAGTTTTTGGGGTGTCTTGTAATGATGTTTATAACCGAATGGCGTCTTGCGTTAATTACCTTGGGCGTTACGTTTATAGGGCTTGTTTTAACGGTTATTATAATGAAGAGTTCGCAAAGATATTTCGTAGACAGACAAAAGTCTTTGGGAGAAATTAACGGGTTTATAGAAGAAAACTATTCGGGGCATGAAGTAATAAAAGTCAGCCGTGCGGATAAAAAGATAAAAAGCACTTTTGACAGGCTAAATAAAAACGTTTACGAGGCAAACTGGAAATCGCAATTTTTGTCGGGAATAATGCAACCGCTTATGAGTATTATAAGTAATATTTCTTACGTTGCGGTGTGCGTTGTCGGTTCGATTTTCGCTTTAAAAGAGGGTATGGATTTCGGAATTATCGTGTCCTTTATTCTATACGTTCGTTTATTTACCTCGCCTTTAACTCAAATAGCGCAAGGGCTTACCAATTTGCAAACGGCGACGGCTTCGGCTAAAAGAATTTTCGATTTTCTCGAAAGCGAGGAGTTAACCGACGAAAGCGAAAAAACGGCAAGTCTTACTAGCGTTAAAGGTAACGTCGTATTCGACCACGTTAAATTCGCCTATCCCGATAAACCAGATAAGATAATTATTAAAGATTTTTCCGCCGAGGTTTTTTCGGGACAAAAGGTTGCTATAGTAGGTCCTACGGGTGCGGGCAAAACGACAATGGTCAATTTATTGATGAGATTTTTTGAGGTGAACGGCGGAAATATCTTTATAGACGGCGTTTCCATAAACGATTTAAAAAGGGAAAACGTTCACGATTTATTCTCTATGGTGTTGCAAGACACGTGGCTGTTCGAAGGAACGGTAAAAGAGAATCTTGTATATAATATGTCCGACGTTTCGGACGAAAGGCT
>CAZRMT010000014.1:0-18099 GCA_964601265.1 uncultured Christensenella sp. | reverse complement strand
TACAATAGTCAGTTCGATAAAGCCGTTAAAAGCGTATAAAAGAAAATTGCCTTGTTTTTTTAGGATGAAAAGCTTGACAAAAAAAATATGCAAGGCTATAATTTTATTTAATTCCTATGGGGAGTAGTCGGCAAGTTTACTTGCAATTAAATCGGTATCACGGGAGAAATCCCCGGTTTAATTTTAAATGACCAGACCATATCGCTTTTTTGCGGTATGGTCTTTTTTATTTAGGAGATAATATGGAGTTTTTGTTGGACACGATTAAGGCGGTAAGGAGGGAACATATCGTAATGTGGTGTATAGGACTAGTTCTTATATTCCTTGCCATTAAAAAGGATATGGAACCTGCACTCTTGTTGCCTATCGGCTTTGGGGCTATACTTGTTAATATTCCGTTTAGTAACGTTTTAACGGACGGTGACAGTCAAGGCGTTATCCAGTGGCTTTTTGAAATCGGGATAAAAGCGTCGGAGGCGTTGCCTATTTTATTGTTTATCGGGATAGGGGCGATGATAGACTTCGAACCGCTTATAGTAAACCCGAAACTTATGTTGTTGGGGGCGTTTGCTCAAATAGGTATTTTCGTTACGATGATACTTGCTTCACTAATCGGGTTTAATATATTCGACGCCGCCTCTATCGGAATAATCGGCGCGGCGGACGGTCCCACGTCGATACTTGTCGCAATGAAGCTGGGTAGTAAGTACGTCGGACCTATTATGGTGGTTGCATATTCTTATATGGCGTTGGTGCCCATTATTCAGCCTGCGGTTATAAAGTGTATTACCACCAAAAAAGAAAGACAGATAAAAATGAATTACACAAACAGGCGAGTAAGTAAAACCGTTAAAATTATTTTCCCGATAGTTATAACTATGGTTGCGGGGTTAATTGCTCCTAAAAGTCTTGCGCTCGTCGGATTTTTAATGTTCGGAAATCTTTTAAACGAGTGCGGTGTTTTAGGCACGCTTGCCGATACGGCGAAAAACTCGTTAAGCAATTTAATTACGTTGCTTTTAGGTATAACCATTGCCTTTCAAATGCAAGCCGAAAACTTTTTGGCGTGGGAAACGCTTATGATAATGGGGCTAGGGTTATTTGCTTTCGTGTTCGATACCGTGGGCGGAGTTATGTGCGCAAAGGTTATGAACTTGTTTAGTAAAGAAAAAATCAATCCTATGATAGGCGCTGCGGGTATTTCCGCTTTCCCGATGTCGGCGAGAGTCGTTCATAAAATGGGGTTAAAAGAGGATAAAACGAATTATCTTTTAATGCACGCGGTAGGCGCAAACGTTTCGGGGCAAATTGCTTCCGCGATAGTCGGCGGACTTATAATAGGGCTTGTTCTTTAAGGAGGGAATATGAATTTATTAGCTGTTAATATTGACGCTCTAAAAAAGTCGTTAGAAATATTTTGGAAGGGTATGGTGGCTATTTTAATAGTAATTTGCGTAATTATGGCGGTTACTTATATTATGCAAGCCGTATCGTATAAAACGAAACAGAAAAAAGATTTTTCCAAACAAGAGCAAGAAAAAGAAAAATAATTTTTAAAAAGCTTAATTTTTATAACGGATTGTGTTATAATGTAGTCGTCCTGAATTACGGGGCGACTATATTTATATATAGAGGAAAGGAAAAATGTCAAATTTTTATACTTCGATAGACCAAATAGTTGGGAAAACTCCGTTAATGGAACTTAAAAAAACGGAAGAAAAGTATTCTTTAAAGGGAAAACTTTTTGCTAAACTCGAATACTTAAATCCCGCAGGCTCCGTAAAAGACAGAGTTGCGCTTTTTATGATAGAGGAAGCGGAAAAACAAGGAAAACTGAAAGAAGGTTCGGTTATTATCGAACCGACTTCGGGTAATACGGGTATAGGTATAGCTTGCGTTTGTGCAACGAAAGGGTATAAGGCGATAATAGTTATGCCCGATTCTATGAGCGTGGAAAGAATAAAAACTATAAAAGCGTACGGTGCGGAAGTGATTTTGACCGAAGGTAAAAAGGGAATGAAAGGCGCAATAGAAAAAGCCGAAAGCTTGTTAAAAGAGTTGCCTAGCGCTATTATTGCGGGGCAATTCGTAAATCCTGCCAACCCCAAAGCGCATTATTTAACTACCGCTCCCGAAATTTACGCCGATTTAGACGGAAAAGTAGACGTTTTCGTTGCGGGCGTAGGCACGGGCGGAACTATTACGGGAGTCGGTAAATATTTAAAAGAAAAAAATCCCGAAGTAAAAATCGTTGCGGTAGAGCCTTACACTTCACCCGTTTTATCGAAAGGGGTAGCGGGTGTTCACGGTATACAAGGCATAGGCGCAGGGTTTGTTCCCGAAATTTTAGATACTTCTTTGATAGACGAAATTATTACCGTTACGGACGAACAAGCTTACCAAACGGGCAGAGATTTGGGGCGAACGGAAGGCGTATTGTCGGGAATTTCTTCGGGCGCAAGTTTATTTGCGGGAATAGAAATAGCAAAAAGGCAAGAATATGCGGGTAAAAACGTAGTCGTTTTATTGCCCGATACGGGCGACAGATATTTGTCAACTAAATTGTTCGAGGAATAATATGTCGGATAGATTTTCCCGTTCAAAAAGATTGCTTGGCGAAAACGCTTTAAAAATTCTATCCGAAAGCAAAGTTGCGGTTTTCGGAGTCGGAGGCGTAGGCGGGTATTGCGTAGAAGCGCTTGCCCGTAGCGGAGTAGGCAATATAGACTTAATTGACGCCGACGCCGTTGCTTTAAGCAATATAAACAGACAGATTATCGCTTTAACCGAAACTTTGGGAAAAGATAAGGTAGAAGTTGCTAAAAAAAGAATAGAAAGCATAAATCCCGAGTGCAACGTTAACGCTTATAATGTGTTTTACGACGAAAGCACTCAAAACGAGTTCGATTTATCGCGCTATGATTATATTGTGGACGCGATAGACAGCGTTAACTCAAAAGTTTTGCTTATAGTAAACGCCAAAAAAAGCGGAACTAATATAATAAGTTGTATGGGTGCGGGCAACAAAAAAGACGCTTCCGCTTTTAGGGTTGCGGATATTTATCAAACTAAGATTTGTCCGCTTGCAAAAATAATGCGTAAAAAACTAAAAGAACAAGGCGTAAAAGACTTAAAGGTTGTGTATTCCGAAGAAGAACCGATAAAAGCCGAACTCGACGACGAGGAGAACGGAAAAAAACAAGTGGGTTCTCTTGCGTTCGTGCCGTCGGTGGCGGGGCTTATTATGGCGGGCGAAGTCGTTCTCGATTTAATAAAATAAATTTTTTAATCGTTTTTCTAAAAGGAAAGACGATTTTTTTATTTGCATAGAAGTATCTTTTTGCATAAAAAGTGCATAAAAACAATAAAATTCGATATTTTATGCAGAAAAACATAAAAAAATAAAAAAAATTTAAAAAATTTGTATTTTTATGCAAAAAATCGTTGACAAGAAAAAATCGAGGGTATATAATAAGCGCATAAGAACAAGCAAGGAGCTTGAAAGGAGAATTTATTATGAAGAAATTTTTAAGTTTATTGATGGCAGTAATGCTAATGACCGTAGGCGCTGTATCTTTAACCGCTTGCGGAAAGAAGAAAAACGATAATACTTTTACCGTTTTAACAAACTGTCCGTTTGAACCTTTCGAATATACCAAAAACGGAAAGATTTACGGAATCGATATGGAAATTGCGGCAGGTTTTGCAAAAGAGTACGGATACAAACTCGTAATTAAGAATATCGACTTTGACGCAATCGAATCTCAAGTAGACGCAGGTTACGGCGATATCGGAATGGCGGGTATGTCTAAGACTCCCGAACGTTTAGCTTCTTTTGATTTTTCAAGCGATTATTATTCTGCGGCTCAAGTAGTTTTGGTAAAAGCCAACGATGATTCTTTTGATGATTGCACGACCAAAGAACAAGTTGACGCAGTTCTAAAAACTAAGAGCAAAATAGGCGCTCAATCGGGAACGACTGGCTTTTCGTACATAGTTGACGGAGAAGACGGACTTGGTATGGTTCAAAGCGTACAAAAGGGGTACGAAGACGGTTTAACTGCCGCTATGGACTTACAAAACGGAAACGTTGACGCCGTAATTATCGACGAGGCTCCCGCTAAAGCTTTAGCCGCTAACGTTTCGGGATTAAAGGTTATAAACGTTCAATTAACCGAAGAAACTTACGCATTCCTTATTAAGAAGGGAAATTCCGATTTAGTTACCAAGATGAATGATTATCTTGCTAAAATTAAAGACAACGGCGAATTCGACAAAATCGTAAATAAATACAACGGTGGCGAAGGCGAAAAGATAGGTTACGATTTCGTAGACGAAAACGTTTAATAGATAATAAACCAAGATTTTCTCTCACTTTTCAGTGAGAGATATCTTCGTTTTTGGAGATTTTATGACTGCAAAACAGTGGAAAGTTTTTTTTGATACGCTATCTACCCCCTATTACAAGGAATTTGTTATAAGAGGGCTTGTTACCACTTTAAAGATAGCTGTTTTAGGATTTATATTAGGTCTAATTTTAGGTACGCTTTTAGCTTTGGTGCAAGTTGCCCATAATAAAAACGTTTTTGTAAAAATTTTAGATAAAATATGCAAGGTGTACGTAGCGTTATTCCGTGGTACGCCTATGGTTGTTCAACTATTGCTTGCTTATTACGTTTTAATTCCGCTTATGAATATGACCGACGTCGATAGCGAAGTTGTCGGAATAATCGTGTTCGGAATGAACTCGGCGGCGTACGTTTCGGAAATAATGCGTGGCGGAATAAATTCCGTCGATATAGGGCAGTTGGAAGCCGGAAGAGCAATGGGGCTAAGTTATACGACCACTATGTTTAAAATCGTTATACCGCAGGCTTTTAAAAATATTCTTCCTACGCTCGGTAACGAGTTAATAACCTTGGTTAAAGAAACGTCGGTATTAAGCTTTATAGTGGTAAGCGACTTGTATACTTCGTTAAAAACGTTGGGTAAAGAAATTTACAACTTAAAACCGCCTTATATTTTTATGGCTATAATTTACATAGTTATCGTTTTAATAATAACTTTAATTATTAGGATTATAGAAAAAATTCTTGCGAGATCCGATAAAAGGCAATCTGAAAAAGGTAAAGTAAAGGCAGGAAAAAAAGATGTGTAAAGAATTGATATTAGACGTAAAAGGGATAAAAAAGACCTTTGGCGATAACGAAGTTTTAAAAGGGATAGATTTACAAGTCGAAAAGGGCGAGGTCGTTGTAATTATAGGTCCGTCGGGTTGTGGTAAAAGTACGTTTTTAAGATGCTTAAACTGTATGGAAGACCCTACCGAGGGTGTAATTATGTTTAACGGCGAAAATATAGCCGACGTTAAAGTCGATATAAATAAACATCGTCAGCATATAGGAATGGTTTTTCAGCATTTTAATTTGTTTAACAATAAAAACGTTTTACAAAACATAATGCTTGCGCCAAACCACATACAACTTACCGAGCAAAGAAAAATCGCTTTTAAAAACTTTTTTATAAAGTTCGGCAATCTTTTTACCAAAAAGAAAAAAGAGTTAATTCCGAACAGAAAAAGAAAAGATATAATTGAAGAAAATAAGCAAAAAGCGTTAAACCTTTTAAAAACTATCGGACTTGAGGATAAGGCAGAAGTTTATCCGTCCACTTTGTCGGGCGGACAAAAGCAACGTATAGCAATCGTCAGAGCGCTTGCAATGGACCCGAAAGTTATGCTTTTCGACGAACCGACTTCCGCTTTGGACCCCGAAATGGTCGGCGAAGTTTTAGACCTTATGAGGGATTTGGTAAAATCGGGAATGACTATGATAATCGTAACTCACGAAATGGGCTTTGCAAGAGAAGTTGCCAACAGAGTTATTTTTATAGACGAGGGACAAATTAAAGAAGAAAACACCCCCGAAGAGTTTTTCGCTAATCCGCAAAATTCAAGACTTAAAGAATTTCTTTCAAAAGTATTATAAAAAACGTATCCCGCAAAAATGCGGGATATGCGTTTTTACCGGATAAAAAAGCCTTTTTATTTAAAAATAAAAAATTAAAGTTTAAAAATTCAAAAAGGGCTTGACAAATGGCGAAAGTGAAAATATAATATATACATATGGAATTTTGTGTTCTTTTTACTTTTAGGAGTGATATATGAAAAAAAGAATTAGTCCGAAGTCGATTTTTTTGATTATTCAATGTTTATTAATGATAATTGCGCCGTTTTTAAGTTACTGGACGGTTTTTTGCAGATACTGCGTGCCGAAATATAACGGAAAGATTGAAGTTGGCGATAACGGTTATTATTATGAACAACACGACCGTAGGTTTAAACTATTCGGCTCTAACAGTGCGTTAAAGGAATCTTATAGGTCTAATGATTTAAGTAAATATGCGTACGTAGACAATTTGAGGATTTTTGCGTCTGTCCTTGTCGTTATTATTACGTTATTGGCTATTGCAAGATTAGTATTGTTCGTTATGGAAATACTTAACTTTAGGTTCTACGGAAGATTTACTTATCCTAAAAAGCTCGAAAAGTATTTTTGTTTAGCTATTACTTTGTTGGTTGCTTTGTTAGTTGTTATAGTAGTGTTCTTTGAATTGAAAGGAACGATAAACGTTAACGGAACCAAGGTTGGTACGGTGTACTATTACGAAAAGACTTACAATTTGTATGCGGGTATGGGTTTCTACTTAACCGTTATTCCCGGAGTAATAGTAGGTATGATGGGAAAAGAACCAAAAGAAAAGAAAGACTAAAACAGTATAAAAAGTGCGACGCTTTAAGGCGTCGCTTTTTTATGCTTAGAAAAGCCTTTAAAAAGTATAAGCTTTGTTTATTACAAAAAACATAAAATAAATTTATAAAAAAAGCTTTTCTATACAAAAAAAATATGTTATAATTTTTTGGTGTACAAGGAGATTAAGTTTTTAATCGAAGGAGAAATTTATGAGGAAATTTGATATTAGCTGTGACAGTAACTGCGACTTTTACTTTGGCGAAATAAAAAATCTCGATATTTACGTCGGAGAGTTAAGCTACGTTTTAATAAATAAAAGCGGAGAAATAACGGACTGTTTGGATTCTTTTAAAGAAGAAAAAGAGTATGCGGAATATTACGATAAACTTCGCTCGGGGATAGTTTCCAAAACTTCTATTTTGTCCGAGGAAGCGCATTATAATCTTTTTAAGTCTATGGCTGAAAAGGGAATAAAAACCGTTCTTCACGTTTGTCAATCCTACGGGTTGTCGCCCACGCTGGATAGAGCGAAAGACGCATATAACAGATTAAAAGAGGAGTATAAAGACTTCGCCGTTTATTTCGTCGAAAGTTCGTCTACCACGGTCGGCGAGCAAATGCTTGTTAGAAAAGCTATCGAAATGAGGGACGAGGGTAAAACCGTTCAAGAAACCCAAGAAAAGCTGGAAAGCTTGAAAATGAATTTACAGCACTACATATTGGTCGGCGATTTAATGTATCTAAAAAGAGGAGGAAGAATTAGCGGACCAAAGGCAATGATAGGTTCTTTATTAAAAGTTAAACCCGTTATCGAATTTACGAAAGAGGGAAAACTCGATATAATCCGTAAAGAAATGGGTGAGAAAAAGGCGCTTACTTCTATCGTTAACGAGGGCGTTGCGATGGGAAAACATTCGGATAGCTTCCAAATTTTCGTCGGACATACGGGAAATCTCGAATTGGCGGAAAAACTTAGCTTAAAGCTAGAGGAAACTTTCGGCGTTAAACCCGAAATAAGATGGATAGGACCTATTATCGGGGCTCATTTAGGACCCGACGCAGTCGCTTATGCGTTTATAAGTGAAAAAGAAAGAGTATATTAAGGATTAAAAAATGGATATTAACGAACAAATAGCCGATATTAAAAAAACAGAATTTAGATGGGATTTTTCTTCGGTAGAGGCAAAATGGCAAAAGAGATGGGAAGAAAATCAATCGTTTAAGGCGGTTGACTTTTCGGATAAACCGAAATTTTATTTATTGAGCGAATTTTTCGGGCCTAGCGGAAAAGGTATACATTTAGGACATGTTAAATGCTACACGCCTACCGAAATTATAGCTCGTTTTATGCGTTTTAAAGGGTACAACGTTTTGTATCCCGTCGGTTGGGACGCATTCGGTTTGCCTACCGAAAATTACGCAATTAAAATGCACAAAAGTCCCGAACTCGTTACGAAAGACAATATCGCTATTTTTACCAATCAATTAAAGAAAATGGGTTATTCTTTCGATTGGTCGAGAGAATTTGCTACCACCGACTCCGATTATTATAAATGGACGCAATGGATATTCTTGCAACTGTTTAAAAACGGAATGGCTTATAAAAACAAGGGCGAAGTAAACTTCTGTCCTACGTGTAAAACCGTTTTGTCCAACGAGGATAGTCAAGGGGGAATTTGCGACAGATGTCATAACCCCGTTGTAAAGGCGGAGAGAAACGTTTGGTATTTGAGAATGAAAGATTATTCCGAAAAAATGCTGGACGCCGTTGAAGAAATCAATATGAAGCCTAACCTCAAGGAATCGCAAAGAAACTGGATAGGTAAGTCTGTAGGTGCGGAAGTCGATTTCGCCGTTAAAGGTACGGATAAAAAGTTTACCGTGTTTACTACGAGAGCGGACACGCTGTTCGGCGTAACCTTTATGGTTGTTTCTCCCGAACACGAACTTATAGGCGAGTTAAAAGATAGAATTCAAAATATCGACGAAGTAAAGGCGTATCAAGAAAGCGCAAAGCATAAATCGGATATAGAAAGAACGGCAAATAAGGAAAAAACGGGCGTTAAATTACAAGGCGTAACCGCAATAAATCCTGTAAATTCCAAGGAAATTCCTATTTTCGTCGCCGACTACGTTTTATCGGGTTACGGAACGGGCGCTATTATGGCTGTTCCCGCACACGACCAAAGAGATTACGACTTTGCTAAAAAATTCGGCATAGATATAATTCCCGTTTTAGAGGGTGGAGACGACTACGAAACTCATCCCTACGAGGACGACGGAGTTCATATAAACAGCGATTTCTTAAACGGTCTAGGTCTTAAAGAGGCAAAAGCTAAAATTACGGCTTGGCTCGAAGAGAGAAAACTCGGAAAAGAAAAAGTTAACTATAAAATGCAGGACTGGCCTTTTAACAGACAGCGTTATTGGGGGGAACCTTTCCCGATAGTCATTTGCGATAAATGCGGATACGTTCCAGTTCCCGAAGAAGAATTGCCTTTAATTCTTCCTAAAACGGACGATTTCACTCCTGACGATACGGGTAACGGACCTTTATCGAAGCTTTCGGATTGGGTAAACTGCAAGTGTCCTAAATGCGGAGGAAAGGCTAAAAGAGAAACGGACACGATGCCTAACTGGGCGGGTTCGTCTTGGTATTGGATCAGATTTATGGACCCCCACAACGATAAAGAATTTGTTTCACAAGAAAACCTTAAATATTGGGGAGAAGCAGACCTTTACACGGGCGGAGTAGAGCACGTAACGAGGCATATGCTTTACGCAAGTTTTTGGCATAATTTCCTTTACGATATCGGACAACTTCCCAAAAAATTACCGTTTAAAAGAAGAATGTGCAACGGACTTATTTTGGACGAAAAGGGAAGAAAAATGGGTAAAAGTTCGGGTAACGCCGTAGACCCCATTTTGGTCGTAAATCAATTCGGCGCCGACGTATTCAGGCTTCATGTTATGTTTATAGGCGAATACGAGCAAAACACTATTTGGACTTTTACGGGTATTACGGGTAGCGTAAACTTCCTCAATAAAGTTTGGGATTTACAAAACCTCGTAAAAGACGGAGAGGTTAGTGCCGAACACGAAAAAGCGTTGCATAAGCTTATTAAAAAGGTTAACGACGGAATATTTAATCCCGACGCTAAAACTTATGAAGAAGCCAATGACTTTAAGTTTAACACGATAATTTCTTCTATGATGGAATTCGTCAACAAGATCAAGGACGACGGATTTATCAGTAAGGAAGAATACAGAGCGTTTTTGGTGCTTTTAAATCCGTTCACTCCGCATATCACGAGTGAAATTTACGAAAGAGTTTTCGGAGGAGATATTTTAAACGAAAAATTCCCCGAATACGACGAAAGCAAAACGAAAGACACCGAAATAAATCTTCCCGTTCAGCTTATGGGTAAAATGAAAGGCACCATTAGAGTGAACGTAAATCTTCCTAAAGAGGAAATACAAAAATTGGCGTTAGAGTTTTTAAAAATCGACGGCGAACCTAAAAAAGTTATTTTCGTGTCGGGGAGAATAATCAATATAATAATGTAATTTTGTAAAAATCTACGATGAAATTTATTCGTAGATTTTTTCATAATCAATTAAAAAAACAGCTTAAAATCGTTTGACAATTATTTTTTAAAATGCTATGATATAGAAAAATAAAGACGAAGAAGGAATTATTTTCTGCTCAAAAGTTTACTACAGAGAGCTTTTGGTCGGTGCGAAAAAGCGTAAAAGAGCAGTCAAGTCTCATTCCCGAGTCGGAATTCTGAAATTACAGTAAGTTTTCTCGGTAGGTTCCGTTATCAAGACCAAAGGCTTGTTAGAGCTTAATTAAGCGGTCGTATTTATAAGGAATACGGCAATCAGGGTGGTACCACGAATAATTATTCGTCCCTGAAATCTGTTTATGCAGATTTCAGGGATTTTTTTATATCAAAATTTTTTATAAGGAGCATAAAATGAAGAAAATTATTATTGCAGACACGACTTTAACAAAAGACGAATCGCTTTCTTTTAAAGAAAAGCTTGAAATTGCCAGATACCTAGACAAAACCGACGTAGACGTAATAGAGCTAGGTGAAATTGCTTGCGGTAAAGCCGATATTTTGCTAGTAAAAACAATTTCTTCGTTTGTTAAAAACGCAATTATTTCGGTTGGCGCGGGGAAAAACCGTGAAAGCGTAGACAACGCCGTTTGTGCTTTAAGCAACACGAAAAACAAAAGAATAAGAATACAATTACCCGTTTCCAGCGTGGGAATGGAGTACGGTTTCCATAAAAAAGCGCCAAAAATGCTTTTGTGGGCGGAAGAAATAGTAAAATACGCCAAGGAGAAAACGGACGACGTCGAACTTTGTTTGGACGACGCAACGAGAGCGGATAAAGATTTCGTTATGCAGATGATAGAGGTAGGCGTTAAAAACGGGGCGACTTGCGTAACTTTGTGCGACGACGCAGGCGTTTTAATGCCCGACGATTTCGGCGCGTTTATCGGCGAATTTGCCTCTAAAACCACCGTTCCCGTGTATTGCGATTGTTCGGATAAAAACGGACTTGCGACTTCTCAAGCGCTTTTGGCGGTTAAAAACGGAGCTTGCGGAATTAAAACGAGCATTAACGGCGACGACGTTAATTTAGAAGTTTTTGCGAACTTAATTAAAAATTGCGGACAATCCTTTAAAATGGGGTGTTCTATCAGACAAACCGAAATTCACAGAATTATCGGCAAAATTAAAGGAATAATAAATTCCGATAATAAAAACAGTAATTTTGTAGGTTTTAACGAAGAAAATGCACTTGTAAAACTTGACAAAAACGACGATAAGGAAACCGTTGTGTCCACGATAGTCAAGCTTGGATACGAGCTTTCGGAAGAAGACAAAAACAGCGTTTACGAAGAATTTTGCAAGGTTGCAGGCAATAAGAACGTCGGCGCAAAAGAATTGGACGCAATAGTTGCGAGCGTGGCGTTACAAGTTCCGCCCGTATATAAACTTAAAAATTATCTTGTAACCAGCGGTAACGTTATAAGCGCGCAAGCGCAAATAGCGTTGGAAAAGAACGGTGAAATTATTCAAGGCGTAAGCATGGGCGACGGACCCGTAGACGCTTCTATTAAGGCGTTGGAGCAAGTTATCGGCAGACGTTTCGAGTTGGACGATTTCCAAATTCAGTCGGTTACCGAAGGAAAAGAGGCGATGGGATACGCTTTAATTAAGCTCCGTCACGACGGTAAACTTTATTCGGGAAAGGGTATTTCCACCGACATAATGGGGGCAAGCATAAAGGCGTACGTTACGGCTGTAAATAAAATAGTGTACGAGGAGGAAAACGTATGAAATTATCATTTTCGACGAGAGGTTGGCACGAAAGTACCTTTGACGAGTTTTGCGACGTTGCCGTTGATTTAAAATTTGACGGAATTGAACTTCACAACGTATATAATAAGCTTTTTACCGACAAGGACGGAGCTTTTCAAGATTACGCCATAAACCAAACCTTGCGTAAATTATACGAAAAGAAGTTAACCATTCCTTGTATCGACGCTTTATGCGATATTTCCGACGCAACCGAAAAAGTTAAAAATGCGGAAGAAATAGAAAAATGCCTCGATTTTGCTAAAAGTTTGCATATTCCGTACGTTAGGGTAAAGGCCGTTACTGAGGGCGACGGCGTGAAAGAGGCGGTTAAAAATCTTATTGCCGAAATTTTGCCTTATGCCGAAAAATCCGACGTAGTTATCTTGATTGAAACTTCGGGCGCGTTTGCGGACACCAAAGTATTGAGAGATATTTTAGAGGATTTCGCAAGCGACTTCGTTTGCGCTTTATGGAACGTAACGGGGGCGTATTTTGCGGGCAAGGAAGAACCCGAACAAGTTATTACCAACTTGGGCGCGTACGTGAAACACGTTCAGATAAACGACGCGGTGTCCGTTGACGGAAAAACGGAATTCCGCCTTATGGGAGAGGGAGAAGTTCCGATTAAAGAGGTAATGCTCGCTTTAAATTCCGTAAATTACGACGGCTTTATTTCGCTTGTTTGGGATCCGTTGTGGAGCGAAGAAATCGACGATATGGAAATCGTATTTTCGCAATTCGTCGGCTTTATGAAAAGCTTTTCCGATACCGCAAAAAGCGAGAAAACTTATTATTACAACAAAACGCATACGGGAAAATTCGTTTGGAAAAAAGACTTGCTTATAGATATGACTTTCTCGCAGGTTTTGGATAAAATGGTAGAGGAATTCCCCGACCAATACGCTTTTAAGTATACTACGCTCGACTACACCAGAACGTATAGCGAGTTCCGTGACGACGTTGACGCTTTTGCGAGAACTTTAATTGCGCTCGGAGTAAAGGCGGGTAGCAAGGTTGCCGTTTGGGCAAGTAACGTTCCGCAGTGGTATATCGCTTTTTGGGCGACGACTAAAATCGGAGCGGTACTCGTAACGGTTAACACCGCTTATAAAATTCACGAGGCGGAATATTTGTTCAAGCAGTCCGATACGCACACTTTAATTATGGTACAGAGCTATCGTGATTCCGACTATTCCGCAATAATTTCGGAACTTTGTCCGGAGCTAAAAGATATTAAACAGGGCGAACAGTTGCACAGTAAACGTTTACCCTTCCTTCGTAACGTTATAACCATAGGCTTTAAGCAAAAGGGTTGTTTAACGTGGAACGAGGCGCTACTTAGAGGTGAACAAGTAAAGATAGAAGAAGTTTATAAAAGAGCTTCTATGGTAGACAAAAACGATGTATGTAATATGCAATACACTTCGGGTACGACGGGGTTCCCGAAAGGAGTAATGCTTACCCATTACAATATCGTAAACAACGGTAAGTGTATAGGCGACAGAATGGATTTATCCACCGCCGACAGAATGATGATACAAGTTCCTATGTTCCACTGTTTCGGAATGGTTCTTGCTATGACGGCGAGTATGACGCACGGCGTAACGCTGTTCCCGCTTCCGTATTTTTCGCCCAAGCCTTCGCTTGCGTGCATCAATAACGAACATATAACGGCATTTCACGGCGTTCCCACGATGTTTATAGCGTTGCTCGAACACGAAGATTTCCCGAAAACCGATTTCTCGTATATGAGAACGGGAATAATGGCGGGAAGCCCCTGCCCGATTTCGGTAATGCAAGACGTCGTAGACAAAATGAATATGAAAGAAATCACTATCGTTTACGGTCAAACGGAAGCTTCCCCGGGATGCACTATGAGTTCGACGGACGACCCGCTAGAAGTAAGAGTGGGAACCGTAGGAAGAGCGTTGCCCGAAATAGAGTGTAAAATAGTCAATCCCGAAACGGGAGAAGATTGTCCCGATAACGTTACGGGCGAATTCGTCGCACGCGGTTACAACATAATGAAAGGCTATTATAAAATGCCCAAGGCAACCGCAAACGCTATCGACAAGGACGGTTGGTTGCATACGGGAGATTTGGCTTGCAGAACGCCCGAAGGCAATTACAGAATTACGGGTAGACTTAAAGATATGATAATAAGGGGCGGGGAAAATATTTACCCCAAGGAGATAGAGGAATTTATCTATACTCACCCTAAGGTTAAGGACGTTCAGGTTATAGGCGTTCCGGACGAACAGTACGGCGAAGAAATAATGGCTTGCATTATTTTAAAGGACGGCGAAACTATGACCGTGGAAGAGATGAAAGAATATATCAACGCGCATATGGCTCGCCATAAAGTGCCTAAATATATTGATTTCGTCGATTCGTTCCCGATGAATGTTGCCGGAAAAATATTAAAATACAAGATGAGAGAGGACGCAATTAAAAAGCTGGGGCTTCAAAAGGCGAACAGCGTAGTTACGGCTTAATATGAGAAACGGATTTGAAATAATAGACGCTCATTGTCACATTTATCCCGAGAAAATAGCGGAAAAAGCCGTTCACGGTACTGACAATTTTTACGGAGTGGTTTCTTTTTGTAAAGGAACGGTTCCCGATTTAAAAGAACAAGGCGAAAGTGCGGGGATTGACAGATTTATCGTTCAATCCGTCGCAACCACGCCCAAGCAAGTGGCGAGCATAAACAATTTTATTGCCGAACAAGTGGCTTTTTCAAACGGAAAACTAATTGGTTTAGGAACTTTACATCAAGACAGTTCCGATATGATTTCCGACGTGAAAAATATCGTAAGTTTGGGATTAAAAGGGATTAAGCTTCACCCCGATATACAAAACTTTAAAATAGACGAAAAAAGGCATTACTTAATGTACGAGCTTGCTTGTAAATACAATTTGCCTATTTTAATGCACACGGGGGATTGTCGTTACGATAATTCCAACCCGAACAGACTTAAAAACTTGTTAAACGATTTTCCTGACTTAACGTTAATCGGGGCGCATTTCGGCGGTTGGTCGGTTTACGAAGAGGCTAGCCGAGAGCTTTGCGGTTATAAAAACTTGTTCGTGGATTGTTCTTCGAGTTTTTATCGCTTAACGGACGGGCAAATAACGGAAATAATCGACAGATACGGTACCGATAAAGTTTTGTTCGGAACCGATTATCCTATGTGGAATCCCGAAAAAGAGCTTGACAGACTGTTTTCGCTCGGGTTAGGCGACGAGGACTTAAAAAAGGTGTTGTCCGACAACGCAAAACGTGTTTTTAAATTTAATTAAAATTTTTTCATAAAAAAAAGCGATACTATTGACTTTATTCGTCAAAAAGTGGTATATTATACGCAAGGAAATAAATTATGAGTATTTTTGCTATCGAATATTATTGCGAATATTACTACTTTAGAAACTATTATTTTAATTAGTTTCAGTTTTGATATGTCGCGGTTTTTTTGATACGATTATATTTTTGTTTGAATTTTACCGCCGTAAATCGGCGGTATTTTTTATAGAGAGGGAAAAATTATGAGAATTCATTGGATTGACGCAATTATTTTGCTGTTGTACGCCGTCGGAATGATGTGTATAGCGTTATATACCCGTAACCGCACGAAAACGGTAGAAGACACGCTTCATGCGGGTAAAAAAGGGCTAAACGGTTGGATGAGCGCTTTCGCTTACGGAACGACTTATTTCTCCGCCGTTATTTTTATCGGTTATGCGGGGAAATTCGGTCAGCAATATCAAATGGCTTCCGTTTGGATTGGTATAGGCAACGCGCTAATCGGTTCTTTGCTCGCTTGGAAAATTATGGCGAAACGCACGAAAAATATGACGCAACGTTTGCAAGCTAAAACTATGCCCGAATTTTTTGAAAAAAGATACGGCAGTAAAGGGTTAAAGCTTGCGTCGGCTATAATTATCTTTATATTTTTAATTCCTTATTCCGCGTCCGTTTATAACGGGTTAAGCAATTTGTTCGAAGTCGTTTTCCACATAAAAGCGTGGATAGTTATGTTGGTTTTGTCGATAATTACTGCAATATATCTATTCTTCGGCGGATATTTCGCAACGGCTTTGTCCGACTTTATTCAAGGAATAATAATGCTTATCGGCGTAGTGCTTATGGTGATATCTTTTTGCAACTACGAAGCCGTTAATTGGGATTTGTCGGGGCTTAAATGGTTTACTTTTTCAAGCGAAAATAAAGGAATTTACGGCGACACCGTTTCGCTTATATCTCTTATTTTGCTTACTTCGTTCGGGGTGTTGGGACTTCCGCAAACGGTACATAAATACTATTCGGTAAGAGATAAAAAGGCGATAAATCAAGGTATGATAATTAGTACGATTTTTGCTTTGATTATAGGTTTCGGGGCGTATTTTACGGGCGGACTGTATTCGAAATACGTCGGCACGGGTATTTTTGACGGAAACCCCGACAACAACGTTCCGTATATGCTTAATTTAGTTATTAAGCCCGGACTTTTGGGAGTTATAGCGGTGCTTATACTTTCGGCAAGTATGTCAACCCTTTCAAGCGTGTCCCTTTCGGGTGCGTCGGTCGTGGCGATTGATATTTATAAGGGTAGTATTAACAAGGAAGCTTCGGATAAAAAAGTAAATTGGCTTATGAGAATTCTTTGTATAATTTTTATAGGCATTTCGCTTTTGCTTGCCATACTCAATATGAAATTCAACCTAACCGCAATAGCTTATCTTATGGGAATAAGCTGGGGAACGCTTGCAGGTTGCTTTATGGGACCGTTCGTAATAGGGCTGATTTGGAAAAAGGTTACTAAATCCGCTTGTTGGTGGTCCATTATATCTTCGCTCGTGTTAACCGTTGCGTTAATTATCTTGCTCGGCTACGGCAAGGCTGATTGGCATTGTTCATTTGGGACGGCAATTAAAAACGGAGTGTCTTGTTCGCCGTTAATAGGTGTGATTTGTATGGCTTTTTCCGTTGTGATAACGATTGTGGTAAGTTTATTCACAAAGCAGTTGGACGAGAAAATAATACACGAATCGTTTGATAAAAAGATTGAAAACGAAATCGTATAGTGGTATAATATAATAAGAGTTTTTATCGAAAGGGAGAATAAAAATGATTTGGTCTAAAGAGGAAACGCTTTCCAGAAAAGAGATAGAAGAAATTCAATTAACCAGATTAAAAGAGACCGTTGCAAGGGTTTACGAAAAAGTTGCCCCTTATAGGGCTAAAATGGACGAAGCGGGTATTAAGCCTAGCGATATTAAAAGCTTGAAAGATTTATCCAAACTTCCTTTCGTAACCAAGCAAGATTTGAGAGATAATTATCCTTTCGGACTGTTTGCCGTTCCTAAAAAGGATTTAGTCAGAATACACGCTTCCAGCGGAACCACGGGAAAGCCTACCGTAGTAGGTTACACCCGTAACGATTTAAAAACGTGGACGGAATGTGTTTCGAGAATTGCCTGTATGGGCGGAGCGAGTTCCGAGGACGTGGCGCAGATTTGTTTCGGGTACGGTATGTTTACGGGGGCGCTCGGACTTCATTACGGGCTTGAAAACATAGGCGCAACGATAGTGCCGTCTTCCACGGGAAACAGTGAAAAGCAGATTATGTATATGAGGGATTTCGGAACCACGTTACTCGTGGCAACGCCTTCTTATGCGTTAAGACTTGCGGAAGTCGCCCGTGAAATGGGTGTGGACCCTAAAAAGGACTTAAACTTAAAAATAGGTCTTGTCGGTAGCGAAATGCTGACGGACGCTATGAGAGGCGAAATGCATAAGTATTGGGGCGACCAAATGCTCGTTACTTCCAACTACGGAATGAGCGAACTTATGGGACCCGGGGTTTCGGGCGAATGTGAATATATGGACGGACTTCATATAAACGAAGACTTCTTTATTCCCGAAATAATCAATCCCGAAACGGGCGAAGTTCTTCCCGAAGGAG
>CAZRMT010000013.1:19045-24958 GCA_964601265.1 uncultured Christensenella sp. | reverse complement strand
AAAATTCTGCGTTTTTCCGTAAAAAAATTTTAAAATATTTTTTTGTGTTTCTTGCGTTAAAACCTTAAAATCGTTCCGAAGATAAGGTTGTATACGTTTTTTTCCGTCATAAATTTAGAAATTTTACTGCTGTCTATAGCACTATGAAGTCCTTTAAAAATACCGCTTGGCAAAACGCCCACTATAAAAAACACTATCGACACGATAAACACGCCTTGTAAAAATCCGAAAGCCACGCCTAAAATTTTATTCGCCAAAACAAGCGAAATGCTTTTGTCTTCTATTCTCTCAAACAAAAACTTGAATAACACGCAAAGCAATCTTATTAAAATAAGCAGTATAATAAACGAAATCGCTATCGACACGTATCCGCCGACGACTTTGGAAACAACGTCCGCAAGCGACTGTCCTTCTGCGATTTTCATCTTTTTTACCGTTTTTATAATAAACGACGGCACGTTTTCGTCGCTCATTATTTTTCCTATATCGTCACCGCTAAGCACGGGATTATTCATAACCTCGTTGCCCTTAAACACCTTTTTTACGCCCGAAGCAATTCCGTCGTCAAGCCCGAACAAAAAGTTTAAAAGATAGGAAAACCTTTTGCAGAACAGCAACGCCAAAATAAAGGACACAAGCCCCCCTACGACTTTTACTATTCTGGCAATAAATCCCTGTCTTAATCCTATAAGCGTTAAAAAAAGGATAAATGCGACGACTATTAAATCGACCACGTTGCCCGAAGCAACGTTACCCAAAACTCTGTCCATAATTTCTCCCACGAAAATTGTATCACAAAAAAATAATTATGTAAACGGTTTTTGTTTTTTTGTATATTTTACCCGAAAACGGGCAATTATTATACCGTTATGGAACAATTTACTTTCGCTTTAAACAACAAAACGGCAAAAACGGGAATTTTTTCCGCACTAGAAAAGCTTTACCCCGTTCGTTGTCCGCCCGTAATAGTTTGTATCGGAACGGACGGCGTCGCAGGGGACAGCCTAGGTCCCTTTATCGGAACGCTTTTAAAAGAACGCAAAATAAACGCCTACGTTTACGGCAATCTGCTTAAACCCATTACCGCTTACGAAGTGCCCTATCTCAACAGCTTTTTAAAAGGCGCTCACCCCGATTCTAAAGTAATAGTAATAGACAGCGCCGTCGGGGAAAGCGAAGAAACGGGACTTATAAAAATAACCGACTGCGGAATAAAACCGGGGCTTGGCGCAAAAAAGAATTTACCGCTAGTCGGGGATATTAGCATAATCGGGATAGTCGCCCCGAAAAGCAAAAACCCCACCGAACAGTTAAAAAGCACTCGACTACGCCTTATTTACGAAATGGCTAGCGTAATTGCCGACGGCGTAGAAGACTACATCTCTTATTATTGGCTTACCCGTGCGGAAAAAAGAAGTATGTTCTTCGGAATGAGTAAAATTCGCTCCGAAGAAAAACGTAAAAACGCATAATAAAATACACGCTCACAATTTTCTCTCCTAATATATATTGCGGACGCACCATATGGGTGCGTCCGCAATATACTTTTATTTAAAAAATCGGTCTATAAGTCCGTTAAAAGATAATTTTTTCCTATTTTAAGCCGTCCACGTAATCGCAAGCCGTAACGGAAGCCACAGCCCCGTCAGACACGGCGGTGGCAACTTGTCTAATACCCTTTTTACGGCAGTCGCCCGCAACGAATATTCCTTCCGTTTTCGTTTTGCAGTCCTCTTTAGCGTCAGCATAACCTCTTTCGTCCAAGCCGATTAAAGAAGCGAAATTTTCGTTTTGAGGGATAAGTCCGATAGCTATAAACAACCCGTCGAAATAAACTTCGCTTTTTTGTCCGTCGGTATTTTTTATTACTATGCCTTTAAGCTCGTCCTCGCCGATATACTCTTCGACCACGCTTGAAAGAATAACTTGAATATTCTCTTTTTTGTTTACTTGTTCTATAAGTTTTTTTTCGCCCGTAAGAAAATCGAGGTTTTGAACGATAGTTACTTTTTTACACAAATCCGCAAGCATTAACGCTTCTTGAAGGGCAGAATTTCCTCCGCCTATAACGGCAACCGTTTTACCGCTATAAAAAGCCCCGTCGCAAACGGCGCAAAAGGAAATGCCGTTGCCGATAAACTTTTCTTCGCCCTCTAAACCCAAGGTTCTATGTTTTGCACCCGTTGCTATTATTACGGCTTTAGAGGTAAACTCGCCGTCGTCGGTTATTACCTTTTTACTCTTTCCGTTATCTACTATTTCCAAAACTTCCGCCGATTCGACTTCCACGCCTTGCGCTAGCGCTTGGTCTACGAGTTTTTCTGCAAATTCGTTGCCCGACAGCGACACAAACCCCGGAATGTTTTCCACTTTAGGAGAATGAGTTATTTGTCCGCCGAACGTTTCTTTTTCCAAAACTAAAACGCTTTTGTTCGCTCTACGAGCGTATATGGCGGAAGTTAGTCCCGCGGGACCGCCTCCCACAACGATTATATCGTACATAATTTTCACCTTTATTTAGGCGTCGATTTTATCGACGCCTTTTATTTTATACTTTTAAGAATTTTTTAATGTCGGAAACGCCCGTGTATTTTTGAGCTTCTCCGTTTTTGAATACTACCAACGTAGGCGCTTGTTTAACGCCGAGCTTGGTTGCAAGCTCCGCATTTTCGTTAGCCAAAAGCTTTTTGTACTTAAATCCCGCTTTGTCGAGCGTAGCGCAAGCTATTTTACAGTTGGGGCAAGTAGCGGTCGTAAACAATAAGTTTTCTTCTACGTCTTGTTTTACGACTTCGTCCGCAACTTCGTTAGCCGAACAACGGTCGCCTCCTTGAAAAACGGAGTGAGCCACGTCGTAAACTTTACGGTCACGATACTCTTGAGCTTTTCCGTCGTTCCAGTTTTGAACGGGACGATAGTAACCGGTTATTCTGCTATATACCTCGGCTTTTTCTCCGCACTCGGGACAAGTGTACACTTCCCCTGCGATATATCCGTGATTTTTACATACGGAATAGGTCGGCGAAAGGGTGTAATAGGGAAGCTTATAGTTTTCGGCTATTTTTTTAACCAAGTTTGCAGCCGACTTCCAATCGGGAAGTTTTTCTCCTAAAAACGCGTGGAATACCGTTCCCGAAGTGTAAAGCGTTTGCAATTCGTCTTGAATATCGAGCGCAGTGAAAATATCTTCCGTGTATCCTACGGGCAAATGCGAGCTGTTAGTGTAATAAGGCGTATCGTCCTTGCTCTTTGCCGCAGTTATAATATCGGGGTATTTTGCAACGTCGTGTTTTGCTAAACGGAACGCGGTAGACTCTGCGGGCGTTGCTTCCAAGTTGTACAAATCGCCGTACTCTTCTTGATAGTCGGAGAGTTTTTCACGCATATGATTTAATACTTCTTGGGTGAACTTTTGAGCTTCTACGTCGGTAAGATTTTTTCTTATCCATTTAGCGTTGAGGCAAGCCTCGTTCATTCCGACAAGACCGATAGTCGAGAAGTGGTTGTTAAACGTTCCCAAATATCTTTTCGTGTAAGGATAAAGTCCGTTTTCGAGCAAACGAGTAATAACCGTACGCTTTATCTTTAAAGAACGAGCGGATATATCCATAAGTTTATCCAATCTCTTGTAGAAATCTTCTTTATCGGTCGACAAGTACGCTATTTTAGGCATATTTATCGTTACGACGCCTACCGAACCCGTACTTTCTCCGCTACCGAAATATCCTCCCGATTTTTTACGCAATTCTCTCAAATCGAGACGAAGTCTGCAACACATCGAACGAACGTCGCTAGGCTCCATATCGCTGTTAATGTAGTTGGAGAAGTAAGGCGTACCGTATTTTGCGGTCATTTCAAACAATAATTTATTGTTTTCGGTTTCCGACCAATCGAAATCTCTGGTTATCGAATAAGTCGGGATAGGATATTGGAATCCTCTTCCGTTTGCGTCGCCCTCTATCATAATTTCGATAAAGGCTTTATTGACCATTGCCATTTCCTTAACGCAGTCTTTATAACGGAAATCCATTTCTTTTCCGCCTACGATACAGTTAAGTTCCGCCAAGTCCGCAGGAACAACCCAGTCGAGAGTAATGTTCGTGAAAGGAGATTGAGTTCCCCAACGACTAGGAGTGTTTACTCCGTAGATAAAGGATTGAATACATTGCTTAACTTCTTTATAAGTCAAATTATCGACTTTAACGAAAGGAGCAAGATAGGTATCGAAAGAAGAAAACGCTTGCGCCCCTGCCCATTCGTTTTGCATAATACCCAAAAAGTTAACCATTTGGTTACAAAGCGTGGACAAGTGTCCCGCAGGAGAAGAAGTAATTTTTCCCACTACTCCACCCAAGCCTTCTTTTATGAGTTGCTTTAACGACCAGCCCGCGCAATATCCCGTCAACATAGAAAGGTCGTGAATGTGGATATCTGCGTTACGGTGAGCTTCGGCAATTTCTTCGTCGTACACTTCGCTTAACCAGTAGTTTGCGGTAATAGCTCCCGAGTTAGACAAAATAAGTCCGCCTACGGAATAAGTAACGGTAGAGTTTTCTTTAACCCTCCAATCGTTAATCTGTAAGTAGTTGTCCACTATCTTTTTATAGTCCAAAAGGGTGGTGCCGACGTTTCTTAATTTTTCTCTTTGCTTACGATAAAGAATGTAAGCTTTTGCAACGTCGTCGTAACCCGCTTTAATTAAAACGGTTTCAACGCTGTCTTGAATTTTTTCAACGGAAATAGTTCCGTCTTCTTTGATTTTCGGCTCGAAATCAGCCGTAACCTTTAACGCAAGAAAATCCAATACGTCCTCATTATAAAGCTTGTTGCACGCGTCGAATGCGGATTGAATGGCTTTTTTGATTTTAGTTAGGTCGAATTCGGCATTTTTGCCGTCCCTTTTGATAACTCTATACATTGTTCTCTCCTTAATCGTGAAATTAGTCCTATTCTATCACAATTATTTTTTATAGTCAATAGAAAAAACACAATATCTTGTGCTTTTTAAAAAAATTTTTTTCTATATGTAGTTTTTTGATTTTTTCGCCAAATTACAAAAAAACACGATTAAACACCCCTTACGAAAGTTGAAGGAAGCATTTTTTTAGCCGTTTTCTGCATTTTTAACAAAACTTCTTTCCCGACGGAAGAAAAACCGCCACCGATAAGATTACCGCTATCCACAAAATCTTGAAGATAATAACTTTTAGCGTCCTTTATCCACTCGGAAATTTTTTCTACGTCCTCTATCGTATGAAATTCTCTCACTATCGTGGTTCTAAACTCGTAATCGACTTTTCCGTTTAGCAAAAGTTCCACGCTTTTTTCTACGTCGTCAAGTTTTAAATTTTCCGCTCCCGAAGTAATCGCGTATTTTTCTTTGCAATTTTTTATATCCATTGCAACGTAGTCGACGAGTTTTTCGTCTATCAACTCTTTGAGTTTATCGGGGAAAGTTCCGTTTGTGTCCAGCTTAACCAAAAAGCCCGTGCTTTTAACCTTTTTTATAAACTCTTTTAAGTCTTTTTGTAAAAGCGGTTCTCCGCCCGTAATCGCAACCCCGTCCAAAACGTCTTTTCGTTTTTCCAAAAAAGCAAAAATTTCTTTTTCTTCTATATATTGTCCCGTCGGTTTTGTTACGAGCAACGCATTATGGCAAAAAGGACACCTTAAATTGCACCCCTGAGTAAAAAGAGTGCAAGCAACGTGATTAGGGTAATCGAGCAACGTCAGTTTTTGAAATCCCGAAATTATCATTTTTGCCTCCTTTTTTGCGCCGAGATTTATTATACCAAAATAGTCGCCGTAAAACAATAACGCTTTAAAAGAAAATTGCAATTTTTTTCGTTGCATTTTTCCTTATATATAACATATAATTGTCGTCGACAAAAGGTTTATATGAAAAGTTATTTT
>CAZRMT010000013.1:0-18945 GCA_964601265.1 uncultured Christensenella sp. | reverse complement strand
TAAAAAAAATTATTCCGTAGCTTAACGCCACGGAATTTTAATTATCGTTTTTTAAAAAGTCGAACACCGTTTGCATAACGGTTTCGTCCTCTTCCGTAATTTTTTTATAATCGACCGTTTTTAAAAATTCTTGTTTATCGTCCACAAGACTTAATTGTGCCAAACAATAATTTAAATAGCTTTCGGCTTGCTCCGTATTGTACGGATTGTGTCCTTTCCCCTGGCAAGTAACCGTTTTTATTTTTTCGTTTTTAAAAACGTGCACGGGAACTAAAAAATCATTTTCGCCGAACAATGCCAAAGTGTCGGTTTTCGTCCGCTCCGCCGTCTCGTATGCCGAAACGTTAGCCGTTTTACCGAACGCAATCGCCATATACGTTTTTCTGAAAGGTTTTAAGATTTTATTGAACTTGTTTTTTGCGTTCATCTTCGAAAAAACTTTTTCGGCGCTGTCGAAAGGACAAACGGCAATCGCTTTATCGCATTTTATTAAGGTCGATAAAATCAACGCCGTATACGCGCCCCAACTATGCCCGAACAATATAAGTTTTTTGTTTTTTAATTTATCTTTTAAAAAGCCGTACGCCTTTAACGAGTCGTTTACCGCAGTATAAAAAGTTTCGGTTCGCCCGCCCGACGAACAACATCCCGAATAATCGAACCCGAAAACCGTATAACCGTTATCGCAAAAAAAATTAATTTCGGTCATATACGCCTTATGCCCCGCGCCGTAACCGTGCAACAGCATAATGACGTCTCCGCCCTTTTCTTTATAGTAAAACGCTCCTTTATACGTGGAGAATTCAACGTCTTCGTTCTTTAAGGCTTCAAAATCTTCTTCCGATAAATCTTGCAAGGTGTTTTCGTTTCTCTCTATTCTCGGCGGAAAAACTTGCATATGCTCCGCGCGAACCAACGCAAAGAAAAAACACGCAATCGCAACTATGATAAAAAGAATAAAAGCAATTATAACGACTATCATTTTATGCGTTTAACAAACTTATAGAGTGGTTTATTCTTCTTAAAGCCTCTTCCTTGCCTAAAATCAACGCCATTTCTATCGCTCCGCCGGGGGTGGACTCAACGCCCGTTAAAGCGACTCTTGCAGGATATAAAACTTGTCCGTTTTTGTATCCTTTGTTTTGAGCGAGCGAAATCAATGCGTCGTGAAGAGCGTCGTGTGTAAACTCGGTATTTTCCAAAACTTCTTTTACCATAGGCAATACGGCTTTCGCCACTTCCGTATCCGTTTTCATTTTTTTATGGCAGAAAAGATTTACGTCGTAATCGCCGAATTCGTTTAAAAACTCTAACTTTTCGGGAATTTCGCCAAAAGTTTCTATTCTCGTTTTTAAAATAGAAAGCAACAATTTAGTATCGTACTTGCCGTAAACGGAACTTCTTTTCAAAAATTTTTCGCCGTAAGCATAGTAGTCTTCGTCGCTCATTGCCTTGATATACTCTCCGTTGAGCCACGCAAGTTTTACCTCGTCGAAAATAGAGGGCGACTTGCTTATTCCGTCTAACGAGAATAAACGTATCATATCTTGCATAGTCATTTTTTCAACGTTTTCTTTAGGCGCCCAGCCGAGCAACGCAACGTAGTTTATTATAGCTTCGGGCAAGTATCCCTTGTTTACGAAATCGTCGAAGTTTGCGTCGCCGTATCTTTTAGAAAGTTTTCTCGTGGCGTCTTTCATAATGGTGGGCAAATGAATATACACGGGACGTTCCCAACCGAAAGCGTCGTACATAAGATTGTATTTCGGCGTACTGGAAAGATATTCCGTTCCGCGAATAACGTGTGAAATCTCCATAAGGTGGTCGTCCACGACGTTTGCAAAATTGTAAGTGGGCATTCCGTCGGACTTTATTAAAATATTGTCTTCCATTTCGCAGTTATCGACCGAAATTTTACCGTAAATCAAGTCTTCGTAACTACTCGTCCCCTCCGTGGGAACGTTTTGTCTTATTACGTACGGCTTACCCTCTTTAAGATTTTTTTCTATCTCTTCTTTGGATAAATGCAAACAATGTTTGTCGTATTTCCTTACCCCGTTCTCGTCCGTTAAACTTTCAAGCCTTTCTTTGGTACAAAAACAATAGTACGCTCCTCCTAGCTCTATAAGTTTTTCCGCATACTTACGGTAAATATCCATTCTTTCGCTTTGAACGTAGGGTCCGTAATTTCCGCCCTTATCGGGACCTTCGTCATAGTCCATTCCCGACTCTTTAAGCGAAGAATAAATAACTTCTACCGCGCCTTCGACGAAACGCTCTCTGTCGGTATCCTCTATTCTCAAAACGAAATCGCCGTCGTGCGATTTTGCGTATAAATAAGCGTACAACGCCGTACGCAAGCCTCCCAAATGCATAAACCCCGTGGGAGAAGGAGCAAATCTGGTTCTTACTCTTTTCATAAGACTCTCCTAAAACTCTTTAACTTTTTCATTATACTATTTTTTTCGATTAAAATCAATAAATTTAAATAAAGATAAACTCATTTTATGCTTTTTCGGTCGCATTGCTCACCAAGGTTTTATTTTTTAAAAAACAAACTAAAAGTTTTAAGTGCCATTTTGTCTTTTTTTATTGATTTTTCTCCCGAAGATATGGTATTATGTGTTTATCACTTTTGTTTAGGAGAAGAAAGAAATGATAAAACGCACTCCGCCTATGGGTTGGAACACTTGGAACACGTTCGCTCACGACATAAACGAAGAACTACTTAAAAAAACCGCCGACAAAATCGTTGAAAGCGGTCTTAAAGACGCAGGTTACGAATACGTCATTATAGACGATTGTTGGAGTTTAAGAGAACGTGACGAAAACGGAAGATTAGTCGCAGACCCCAAAAAATTCCCCTCGGGAATGAAAGCTTTGGGCGATTATCTTCATTCTAAAGGCTTAAAATTCGGAATATATTCCTGCATAGGCACCCAAACGTGCGAAAGATTCCCCGGTAGCTTCGATTACGAATTTATCGACGCTCAGACTTTTGCGGAATGGGGAGTCGACTACTTAAAATTCGACTTTTGTTATAAACCCGCTTCGGTTTCGGGACAAATGTGTTACCGTAGAATGAGCACCGCTCTTGCCAACTGCGGAAGAGATATTCTCTTTAATACTTGCAGTTGGGGACAAGAAGAAACTCACACTTGGATAAACACCATTCACGCACACGCTTGGCGTTCAACGGAAGACATTTTCGACAACTGGAAATCTATCGAAACCCTCTTTTTAAAACAATACAATCTTTTGGGTTACGGCGGAATGAACTGCTTTAACGATATGGATATGTTAGTCGTCGGAATGAAAGGCGTCGGAAGGGTCGGCCTTGGCGGAATGACTAAAGAAGAATACTCCGCCCACTTCGATATTTGGGCGTTTATGGCTTCTAACTTAATTATCGGTTGCGACGTGAATAAAGTTGATAAAGAATATATAGACTTACTTTGCAACAAAGAAATAATAGCAATAAATCAAGACGAAGCGGTTCGTCAACCCTTTATCATTCACGATAATACGGAAGGTCAAAAAATACTGGGAAGAAACCTTGCCAACGGGGATATGGCGTTTTTATTCGTCAACCTTAGCGAAAACGAAGCCATCAATTTCAGCTTTAATTTAGACGCTATCGGCTTAAACAGAATAACGGGAAAAACGTTGCTTGTTAAAGAGTTACATACGGGGAAAGAATGGAAAATCACCAACGGCGTATTTAACGTGTCTCCCTTCAAAATGCCTAAACACACTACTCTTTTATTCAGAGCGAAAGTCGTGGATTTATGACTTTAACTTGCTGTAAATGCGGAGCTACCGTAGACAAAACGGAAATCGGACTTACAAAAAAGCTTTTAGGAAAGGCAAGCGAAAAATTTTTGTGCCTTAACTGTTTAAGCGAGCATTTTAACGTAAGCAAAGAACTATTATTAGAAAAAGCGGAACAATTCAAACAATCGGGCTGTTCCCTTTTTTGCTAATCAACATAAAAACAAGGGGTGAATTATGCCAATCAATTCGTATAGCAAAACTTTTAAAATGTCTGTCGAAAAAGCGGGATTCGATAGAAAAGTTACCGCAAAATATCTTATGGAACTTTTTCAAGAAGTCGCAACCGAAAACGCCGACGAACTCGGCTTCGGCTACAAAAAACTTCTCGAAATAGGTCAAGCGTGGGTAATAAACAAAATAAAATTCGTTTTCTACAAAAAAGTTAAAGTGGGCGACGAAATAACTTTTACCACGTGGCCGTTAGAACCTAAACACTACACTTGCGACAGAGATTTCGAGGGCTATAACCAAAAAGGCGAAAAGGTTTTTGCGGGAACCAGCGTGTGGAACTTAATAGACCTTGAAAAAAGATGCCTTTGCCAAACGAAAGACGTTAAAAAGATAAAAGTCGATTATCCTAAAAAAAGGGCGTTGTCGTCCTTGGAATTTAACAAGTTTACGTTCGATGCCGACTCTTATAAAAGAATGTACGCAAAAAGAGTAAGGATTTCCGATTTGGACGTAAACAACCACGTAAACAATACCAACTACATAAATTATTCCGTGGACTGTCTTGACAAAACCACTTATAAAAAAGGAATGTCCTCGTTTGAAATTCGTTTTCACCGTGAACTTTTATGGGGCGACCAGTTAGAAATCTTCTATAAAAAAGACGGTAAAAACAATTATATCGTAGGAAATAAAGTAAGCGGAGAGCCCGTATTTTCAACGCTAATCGAAATAAGCGACTAATGGAATTAGATTTTTCTTTAATCGGTCAAAACGAAACGGTTGCCGTTGCCCTTTCGGGCGGAAAAGACAGTATGTTCCTTTTAAACGTACTGCTCTCCTCGGGGTTTGCCTCACGCATAAAAGCGATTAACGTCGAACACGGAATAAGGGGAGAAAGCTCGCTAGGCGACTCTCTTTTCGTTCAAAACTATTGCAAGGAAAGAGGAGTGCCGTTAAAGAGTTATTCGGTAGACGCCGTTAAGTTTTCAAAAGAAAACAAAACCTCTTTAGAAGAAGGCGCTCGCATTTTAAGATATCGCTGTTTTCAAGACGCCGTCGAAAAGGGCTTTTGCGATAAAGTGGCGCTTGCTCACCATACGTCGGACAATGCGGAAACGATGTTGTTTAACCTTTTCAGAGGCACGTCCGTTTACGGAATGAGCGGAATAAAAAAACAAAACGGCTATATTATTCGCCCCATTCTTTCCGTAACCAGACAAGAAATCGACCTATACGTCGATAAAAACGCTATTCCTTTCGTTGAAGACGAAACAAACTCGGACGAAAGTTACACGAGAAACTATTTGAGATTAAAAATAATTCCCGAAATAAAAAAGATTTTCCCCGCTTTTGAAAACGCAATGGCTCGTTACGCCGACGAAAACGCAACGATTACCGCATTTTTAGACGAACAAGCCGAAAAATTGCTCTCTTACGGAAAAGAAGCGTCCTTTCCTTTAAACGTCGACAAGGCTTTATTCTCCGTCTGCGTGATAAAAGCTTTAAAATTTCTCGGAATTAAAAAAGACTACGAAAGCAAACACGCACAAGCGGTATACTCTTTAAAAAACGCACTAAACGGAACCACGATAGACCTTATCGGCGGAGTAAAAGCGGTTAAAGACTACGAAAGAATAACCCTGTTTCGCCCTAGCCTCCTTCCGCAAACGGTTTTACCCTTTTCGGTCGGAAAAACGGAATTCAACGGCAAGGAAATAACGATTGAAAAAGGCGAAGGCAAGCTAAAATTCGATTTAGACAAAATCCCGAAAGAAAGCGTTTTTCGTTCTCGTCGCGACGGCGACGTGTTCACTCCTTTTTCAGGCGGTGAAAAGAAACTTAAAAAATATCTAATCGACAAAAAAATCCCTTCCAGACAAAGGGACGAACTTATCTTAATCGCTGAGGGCAACGAAGTTTTGGCTATAATCGGAGTGGAAATATCCGATAAAATAAAAATAGACGAAAATACACAAAATATTTACACCATAGGAGAAAAGAAATTATGAGCATGTACGACGATTTGGAAAAAATACTCATTTCAAAAAACGAACTGCAAAAAAGAGTTGAAGAACTCGGAAAACAGCTTGACGAAGATTATAAAGGTAAAGAACCCATTATGATTTGCGTTTTAAACGGAAGCGTAATTTTTTACAGCGATTTAGTCCGCGCAATGAAAGAACCAGTTAAAATGTCCTTTATCACGCTTTCCAGCTACGGCGACGGCACCGAAACGATGGGAACGGTAAAAGTCGTCAGCGATTTAAGAGTGGATATTTCGGGTAAAGACGTAATAATCGTCGAAGACATAGTGGACAGCGGAATCACGCTTACGAACCTCGTTAAAATGTTAAAAGAGCGTAACCCTTCTTCCGTAAAAATCATAACGTTGCTCGACAAATTCAAAAACCGCAGAGTTCCTTTCGAACCCGATTACTACGGATTTAAAATAGAAAACGAATTCGTGGTCGGTTACGGTTTAGATTACGCGCAGAAATACCGCAACCTCCCCGAAGTAGGAGTTTTAAAACACTAACATAGGTCTATAAATCAATTATATATAAAATAGCGGACACTCAAAAAGGCATCCGCTATTTTTATATGAAATTTTAAACTTTTATAATTGATATAAATAAAATAAACAATTATAGATTAATATTCTTATCGCATAAAAAAGCGTCTGCTATTCCTGCGCAATCAAAAGCAATTCCGTCTGAACCACCCTCTACTACAAACGTAAGTTTTTTATAACCCGTAACGTCTAAATCAACTGTTACTCTATCTCCCGCAAGTATTTCTCCACTGTTATAAATTTCTGTTGTATCTCCCAAAATCTTAAATATCAAAACACCTTTTACAACTTTTCTTGTTTTTCCCAAAACTGCGTGCAATTTATAAACACTATCTTCTGCCAGTGCAAATGATATTTTTCCGGGATTTTCATTGCTAACAGGATGTAAACCTATGCCGTTTTTATATCTTATCCCCGAAATTGCAAAGTTCGTTTCATCGTCGCAATCTACACCTGCAACTCTTTTTGGGAAATAGGAAACAAATTCATCGGGCACTACGTCACATAATTTTATAAAATCAGTTTTTTCCAATACGTTTACATTAAATTTGAAGCTAGTATTTTTATAGCGAACTTCTACTTCTTGCTTACCGATTTTATCAGAGTCAAATCCGTTAAATTCTAATTCCTCTTTACAAATACGCTCAAAACAGCCCGTATTATACGTTACAACTGCCGTAACGGAGTCATTATCGATACTTGTCCCTTTTTCTATTATATAATCTACGTTTTCAACCTTAATATCCGTTGGAATTATTACGTCGGCATAAGCGATTGTCGGATAAGCCCAAGTAACTTCATCGTAGGAAAAACCATCGCCACCATTACTAATTTCTAGTTTTAATGATTTTGCTCCGGAAATATCTACGGTAACCAACCTTAAGTCGTCTTCTTTAATTTTTTCACTATCATATTTTAAAACGCCATCGACGTAAACGTAAAATTCCACAAGACAATCTTTTTGTTGATTATTTTTACCAATTGTTACCATAAACAACTCATAATCATATTTACTTAAATCGTAAACCGCGTACGCATTTTCATCCGACGCGTGCATACTTATACCCTGCGTAATAGGAAATCCGGATAGCATAAACCTATCCCCCTCCGCGGATAAACACGCCTGATTAAAAGTGGTTGCGCAATATCCGTTTTTTATTTCAGCAGGCGTCAATTTAGTTAAACTTAGAAAATCTTCTTTCATGGTAACGTTTTCTCCGTTTAAACTATATAAAAACGCATCTGCAATTCCTGCGCAGTCATAATCTATGTCATCGTCTCCGCTGTCAACCTCAATTTTAAGTTCGCTTGCATTTTTTATAGTTAAATCAACTATTTTTTCTTGTCCGGCTAAAACAAATCCGCTATTGTAAATTTCTTCCGAATCTTTATAGATTTTAAAAATTACTTCACCTCTTATCGCTTTTCTAGTTTTCCCGACACAGGCATGAAATTGATATTCTACATCATTTTTTAAGCTTAGCGTAATATAGCCTGATTTTTCAGCCGAAACAGGATGAATACCTATACCGTTATTATATAATTTTCCTGAAATAGCAAAAGCCGTCCCGTCGTCCGAGTCCACCCCTGCCGATCCTTGTGGAAAATAAGAAATAAACTCGTTAAACGTCGCTTGCGCAAGTTTTATAAACGTATTTTTTTTATAAAAACATATTTCCTTAGAAAAAGAATAATTATTATAAGTATATGATAGTTTTTGTGTCCCTAATTTATTACAATCAATGTTACCAAAGTTTAATTCATTAAAGCCAACCCTTCTAAACGTTCCCGTGTTATAAGTTATTATTGCCGAAACGTCCGCATTTAAAGGATTATCTCCTTGTAAAATACAATAATCTATATTTTCTAATTCCGAATTTACCGCTTTAAAATTCGATTTATTTATAAGAGTAGGGTAACCCCAACTACACTCGTCATAGGAATGGCCGTCTCCCCCGTTATTGACTACCAATTTAAGTTTTTTAGCTCCCCTTACGTTTACGGAAACGAATTGCATATCGGCTTCTTTCATTAGTCCGCTGTCAAAAGCTTGAACGCCGTCAACGTAAACGCAAAATTTTACGTTGCAATTTTTTTGCTGGTCGTTTTTACCGATAGTTGCAACAAACAAATCATAGTTGAATTTACTTATATCATAAGTTAAGCTTGCGTCTTCATCAGCACCGGGATGCATACTTATGCCTTGATTAACGGGAAACCCGCTAAGTAAAAATCTATCTACTCCTAAGCAAGCTTTATTATAAGTAGGTTCACAATACCCCCTATTTTTTTCAATAGGCGTAAGAGAGGTAAGATAAATATACTCTTCTTGTTCTGTTATAGAATCGTCTTGACTTGTAGAACTTTTTTCTTTCGGGGTATCGTTTTTACATCCAACTAATGCAAAAACGATAGAAATAGAAAAAATAATACACAAAAATAAGATTATAGATTTTTTCATTGTTCTACTCCTTGTATATACGTTTTAAATAAATCTAATTCCGGATTAGCTCTGCCTGCAGAAGCGTAATCTACAAGATTTAAATTACCACAAGAAAATTGAGTTAAATACCAAATTCCATTTTTATTTTCATTCCATTCGTTCCAATCCTTTTCAATGGGAATTATTTCATTAGTAGAATCATATCTACATTCTTTTAATGAAACGCCGTTACTCCTATCATGAACCAATAATAAAGCCCCGTAATTAAAATCATAACATTTTTCTCCGTTTATTACGTATTCTCCGATTTTAACTTCCATTTCAAAATTAACCGTAACTTTACTTTCTCCTTGACCGATAATAACGTTAATAAAATTATCAGAAACACTGTATGGATTATCAGTTTGAATAGTATAGTTATCACACCAATTAGGTATCCTAATTTTTAAGGTTTTATCCTTTCCGCAAAAGTTTTTGATTGTGTATTTTAAACTTCCGTTTTGAGGATATAAAGTTTGGCATGAAATATTTAATCCTTTTTCAAGTTCATAATTATTTTCACAATAAAGAATAGGTACTATTTCGTCGTTTTTATATTTATAAATCATTTTGGTGAGTTCCGCTATAACGTTAAAGCCTCTAGTTCTACAACATTTATACATTCCGCCCGAAGTCGCAAATTCCTTTTTGCCATAGTTGCCTTGATAATAAGCAAAGTCATTACCGTCCGTTGACACGGAACCTAATATAGCGTTGAAAAACGTTTTTTCTATTGCATCTAAATACTCCGCTTTAGTATCGCCTTCAAATAAAATCGAGGTCAATTCTACCCAACCTACCGAAACGCAGTTTTCATTTACTGCCATATCGGTTTTTAATTGTGCAGGAACGTTTCCGTTTTGTTGCCACCATTCTCCCGTTGTAGCGCCTCCGGTATTACGTATTTGTGTTGCATTTATTTCTTTCCAGTATTTTATAACTGAATTCCTTATTTGTTCTGAAGAATAGTTTATCTTGATATTATCGGATTCTATTACATCTTTATACTCGTCTAATACATTTGCTATTTCCGACAAGCCAATATACACGATTAGCATTTCTATGCCTTTTTGACTTTTCTGTGAAAAAATACTACTAAAATCCAATAACTCAAATCCTTCTTTTTTACATTGAGAAATTATATAATCGGCAAAATTTAAATAACTTGCGTCTTTAGTTGCCTTAAATAATTTAGCAATAATTAATAAAATAGAAATATGTTGAGAACCGCCGTTTATAGAATCCGTCAAAGCCTTTCCGTTGTTAACTCCGTCTTTTAAAGTTTTTTCTACGTTAGAAAAAGATTTTTTTGCACAAAGTAAAGCTTCTTCATCTTTGGTCGCATTATAATATTCTACCAAACCTAAAATTGTAAAAGTTTGATTCCATATAGAAAAATTATCCAATTCATGCCCGGCAGGCAAACAACCCAAATAACCGTCTTCTCGCTGAGCTTTTATACATGCTTCTACCACCTCTTTGGCTTGTTGTAAATATTTTCCTTTAAGTAAAGAACATATAAAAATATATTTTCCGGCAAATTCCGGCTCGGCATACCATAAATCAGTGTTTTGAGCATTAAATCCGACTTTATAATAATCATTACCGCTTTTATAAAAAGAATCAGTTACGTTATTATATACCGTTTTTAAAACTCCTCCAAAATCATTTAAAAGAGTTTCTTCTTTTTCTCCAGAATGGCTATTTCCCTTTCCATTATTATTTTTACATCCTACGCTAACAGTATTCACGACAATTAAAGCAATTAAAAATAATATCAACAACAATTTAAAACTTTTAATTTTTTTCATATTATTTTTTAAATTACAAACTCCTTTTTTTATTTGATTTTAACATAATCATAATTGACAAGCAATATAAAAAATGATACACTATATATAAAAAAAGCAACTAGAATTATGAGATACGAATACTTGTCAAATTACAATTTACATTCTTTTACCGTTTTATCCGTTGGGTATTCCAACGAAATAGATGTAACCTGGTCTAAATGTTCAAGGAATTTATTTATTATTCATTATTGCACAAAGGGAACAGGTTATTTTAATAATAGAACGATAAGAGAAGGGCAGGGTTTTATTATTCCTCCTAATTATTTTGCCAATTATTACGCGGATAAAAACAACCCTTGGAGTTTTTTTTGGATAATTTTATCTCCTTCAGCATACGAAGATAGCAAAAAAATATATATGTGCGATGATGATTTTGTCTTTAATTATAATTTTAGTGACTATATTGCCTATTTGGGAGAAGAAATTACATTAAATTCTCCTTCCGGTTACGATAACGTAGACGCTATGATTATCTATAACCTTATATTAAATAAGCAACTAAAAAACAATTCGAAAAATTTCTATTCTTACGATTACGCACAATACGCAAAAAGATATTTAGAAGTTTACTTTTATAAACCGATAAAAATAAAAGATATTTGTAAAATATTAAACGTTTCTCATACGTATTTATATAAAGAATTTACCAAAAGGTATGGAGACTCCCCTAAAACTTTTTTAACAAAAATCAGAATAATAAATGCTAAAAATTTAATTAAAAACAGCGTTTTAAATTTTTCTCAAATAGCACAATCCGTCGGATTCGATAACGTTTTGGCTTTCTCGGGATTTTTCAAAAAAAACACCGGACTCTCTCCTACGGAATATAAAAATAAATTATAAACTAAATATTTTTACGCAAATAGTCGGCATTAGCTTTTAATGTTTATATTAAATAATATCTTTGATTTAAAATTAAAAGTATAGCCAATCCCCGTTTAAAATAGAAAACGAATTCGTGGTCGGTTACGGTTTAGATTACGCGCAGAAATACCGCAACCTCCCCGAAGTAGGAGTTTTAAAACACTTTAATGCGTTCGCAAAAGCCGAACGCATTTTTAATATTTACAAAATTTTAACATTTTTTTAACTTTACGATAAAAAGAATAAGTTATAATAAAGAAAAAAAGGAGAATGCTCGTGATTAAAATTTTAGTGGCAGAAGACGACAAGGCGTTAAACGGATTAGTTTGTTCGTACCTTTCGGACAACGGGTACTTGCCCACTGCGTGCTTCAACGGCAAAGAAGCGCTGGAAAAAATGGAAACTCAGTCGTTCGATATGCTTATAAGCGATATTATGATGCCCGAACTCGACGGTTACGAACTAGCAAAAGCCGTTCGTTTGACGGATAAGCAAATGCCTATTTTATTTATGACCGCTTTGGACGACAAACCCTCTAAACAGTACGGATATAAAATAGGAATAGACGATTACGTAGTAAAGCCTTTCGACGCGGAAATTTTAATGCTACGAGTAGGCGCGCTCCTTCGTAGAGCCAACATAGAAAAAAGCCGTGAACTCGTCGTAGGAAATTTCAGAATGAATTCCGACGAGCACACCGCCTATTTAAACGGAGAAGAACTTCCGCTTACCGTAAGAGAATTCGACTTGCTTTTTAAACTGCTCACTTTCCCCAAACGCGCTTTTTCTCGTTCGCAGTTAATGGACGAATTTTGGGATTTCGATTCTTCCGCAACGTCGCGTACCGTGGACGTGTATATGGCAAAACTCCGTGAAAAAACCGCCGAATGCGACGGGTTCGAAATAGTTACCGTTCACGGGTTGGGATATAAGGCGGTATTGAAATGAAAAAAAAGACTATTAAACGAGCGTTACTCGGGTATATATCGTTTTTCTTGACTATTGCGCTCACCGTAACAGCCGTCGTTTTTATTCACGAGCGCGTACGAACGAGCTATGCAAACAGCAAAACGACGATAGCCTTAATAATGCTTGCGGTTTGTTTCGCCTTATCGCTTATCTGCTCTTTGATAGACGCCCTTCGCAGAAAACTCACCACCGACAGAGCCGTCGAGCAAATTTTAGAGGCGACCGAAAAAATAACGTCGGGCAATTTCAAAATTATGCTTACTCCCCGTCATTCGTACTCGAATTACGACGACTTGGACGTTATAATGGATAATCTTAACAAAATGGCAAAAGAATTATCTAAAAACGAAGTTTTAAAAACGGATTTCATTTCTAACGTTTCTCACGAAATAAAAACGCCCCTTGCCATAATACAAAACTACGCAACGGTTTTACAAAACGAAAATTTATCCCCCGAAGAACGTAAGGAATACGTAAAAACTTTAACGGACGCTTCGTCACGGTTAAACGACCTCGTTATGAACGTTTTAAAACTAAACAAGTTGGAAAACCAAAGCTTTACACCCGAAACGACGCCCGTCAGGCTTGACGAATTGTTAACTTTATCCGTTTTTAATTTTGAAGAGGCGTTGGAAAAGAAAAACATAACGCTCGAATGCGATTTAGACGAAATTTCTCTTACCACCTCTCCTTCTCACCTCGAAATAGTTTGGAACAATCTACTTTCAAACGCAATTAAATTTACGGGCGAAAACGGAAAAATAAAAATCTCACTGAAAAAAATCGGCGATAATATAACGGTAAAAATTTCCGACAACGGTTGCGGAATGAACAGCGAAACGGGCAAGCATATTTTTGATAAATTTTATCAGGGCGACACCTCTCACGCCAAAGAGGGCAACGGCTTGGGACTTGCGCTAGTTAAAAAAGTCATTGACCTTTTAGGCGGAGAAATAGGCGTTGAGAGCGAACTCGGAAAGGGAACGACTTTTACCGTCGTTTTAAAGGATTTAGATGAAAAACGATAACTCATTTAAACAAACGCTTAAACGCCCGCGCGGATTTTTTCTCGTGCTCGTATACGTTTTAACTGTTTGCTTTTCTTCTCTTGCAATAATTTTAGCGATTTTTTCGGGCAATACTTTCGTGCAAATTCTATCCTACGTCGTCTACGGAATATCCGCCGTGATATTAGGTTATTCGGTCTACACGATAGTAATTTACGCCCCGTCTTTTAAGCAAAAAACCGTCTATATGCTCAAAAAAAGCAGGTTTTTAACTTCGCTCATGGAAAATTACGGATTTAAAACGATAATTTTTTCTATTTGTTCGTTTGCAATAACGATAGCTTTTGCTCTTGTAAATTTAATCGGAGCAATACTCTATCGCTCGATATGGTACGCCTCGATTTCGGCTTATTATTTCGTTTTAATATTCTTCCGAGGAGGAATTTTGCTTTCGGCTAAAAAACTGAAAGACAAATATTCGGACAATCCTTTAAAGCAAGAAACAGGAAAATGGAAAATATACCTTTTCGGCGGAATAGTTTTGTCCGTTATGGAAATAGCTATGGCGGTTGCCGTAACGCAGTTAATGCTTTCTAAAAAGCCGTTACAAAAAAACGAAATAATGGCAATAACCAATGCGGCGTATACCTTTTATAAAACGGGAATGGCTATTTACAATTTAATAAAAGCAAGAAAGTTCAATAACCCCGTAACTCAATCGCTACGAAACATAAATTTTGCCGACGCTTGTATGTCTATGGTATCGCTAACAGTTTTACTTTTATCCACCTTCGGCGAAGACGATATGCTCTTTTTAAAAGCTTTAGTCGGCTTTACCGCGTGCATAGTAACCCTGATAACCGCTTGCCTAATGATAATACACGCCTCTAAACAAATAAAAAACTTAAAGGATAACTCAAATGAAAGACGATAAATTTATTTACAACTACTCCGCCCCGACGGAAAAAGAAAAAAAACAAATAGAAGAAATCAAACGCCGTTATCAAGAAAAAACGGAAGAAGAAAACGATTTTATAAAACTTAAAAAATTAGACGACAAAGTCAAAAAGTCGCCGATGATTATAAGCCTTATTCTTGGCGTTATCGGAACGCTTATTTTCGGTTTAGGTCTTACTATGATTTTAGAATGGAAAATATGGGTATGGGGAATAGTCGTAATGCTTGTCGGTTGTGTCCCGATAGCGCTCGCTTATCCCGTTTACAACCTCGTTTTTAATAAAAACAAGGCGAAATATTCCGACGAGATATTATCCCTTTCCGAAAAACTGTTAAACGAATAAAAAATTACGAGAACGCATTGCCGTTCTCTTTTTTTTGCAAAATTTTACCGCTTTAACGTTTTAGCAACAATTAAATTACAAAAATAAAATATTAGATTAACTTTTTTTAAATATCGGTATTGTAAAATGTAAGTACAATCAAAAACAAGGAGATTTAAAAAAATGACTAATTTAAAAACAATCGAAAAAATCCGTCAAGGATATGAAGAAAAGGAACTTACCAAAACCGAGCAACTTAAAAAACTCGACAAAAAAGTTAAACGCCCCGCAAAAATATTCGCCTATATATTCGGAACCGCTAGTTCCTTGGTCTTCGGGAGCGGTATGTGCCTAGCGATGAAAGTTATCGGAAAAACTCTTCCTATGGCTTTAGGTATCGGCGTAGGTCTTGCGGGAATGGGATTATGTTTATTAAATTACCTTATATATAAAAAAGTTTTAAAGCATAGAAAAGCAAAATATTCGGAAGAAATTTTAACTTTATGCGACGAAGTTTTGAATAATAAGGAAAACTAAAATGAATGCGATAGAAATTCGTTCTCTAACAAAATCGTTTAACGGCTTGTATGCGTTAAACGATTTTAATATGACCGTTCCGCAAGGCGCTATTTATGGTTTTATCGGTGAAAACGGTAGCGGTAAATCCACTACCGAAAAACTTATCTGCGGACACTTGGTGGCAGACAGCGGACAAATAAAGCTTTTCGGAAAAAGCGGAACCGACGCGGGCGTAAGGGCAAGAATAGGCGCGTTAATAGAAAACGCAGGCTGTTTTCCTAATTGTTCGGTAAAAACCAACCTTGTTATGCAAGCGATTAACCTAGGAATTAAAGACCGTGAAAATGAAATACAAAGAGTTTTGAAAATCGTCAGAATGGAAGACGCTATAAACGAAAAATTCAAAAATCTGTCTCTCGGAATGAAACAAAGAATAGGCATTGCAATGGCTTTAATGGGTAATCCCGCGCTACTAATTTTAGACGAGCCGATAAACGGACTTGACGCCGACGGTATGCGTATTATGAGAGAGGTTATCGTGGATATAACCAAAACTTACGGTTGCACCGTTTTAATCTCCTCGCACGTTTTAGGGGAGCTGGAAAAAATAGCCACCCATTACGGAATAATAAGACAAGGCAAAATGATTAAAGAAATTACCGCAAAAGAAATGGATTCCCGTTCAAGAGTGTTTACAACTTTAAAAACAACGAATACTCGTACCTCGTTAGAACTTTTAAGTAAAAAATACTCCGCCGAAATAAGTGGCGACGCAATTCTCGTTTATGACGAAGAAAATACGGAAAAAATAGTCGAATATTTGCTTTTCAACGGACAAAGCGTAAGTTTTGTCGAAAAAAACAAAATCGGGCTGGAAGAATATTATATAAAACTAATGTCCGAAAAGGAGAAAAAGTAAATGGTTACGCAAGAATTAACTTTTGAAGCCCCCTCTTTTACTAAACGTTTAAAAGGAATGTTGGGCGTAGATTTTTACCGTTTGTTTCACACTCCGCTGTTATATATTTTTCTTTTCGTTTCCGCAATTATCCCTGCGCTTGTATCTATGGGCGAAAGTCAAATTTATTCCAACGCTTGGCAGATAATCGCCTCGTCTTCACCGCTATATAAAGTGAGCGATATGGGCGAATACGCCAATATGAATATGGTATTTATTTTCGGCGGAATAATGATTTCGATTTTTATAGGACACGACTATAAAAGCGGATACGTAAAACAACTTTTTACCACACACCCCAAAAAACAAGATTACGTTATTTCAAAAACTTTATGCGGAGCTTTTTCTATGGCGTGTATGTGTATAACGTACCTGCTCGGCGGAATAGTCTCGGGACTTTTTAACGGTTTATCCTTTAAAATAAACGCACTGTCCTTAGTTTCGGCAATAATTTCAAAAATGATTATGAGTTTAGGGTGGTCGGCATTATATACTTTTATAAACGTAATATTTAGACGTTTGTTCGGAATATCCATAGCCTTGAGTTTCTTTTTGGGAACGGGCGTGATAATTATCGGAATGGGAGCGATTTTCGGCAATTCCCCGCTATTAAACGTTTTTTTATACGGCTCTTCCGTATACGCTTGCCTTTCGGCAAACTTTTTAACGATAGTAGTGTGTTTGGTTAATTCCGTGGTATGGGCGATAGTCTACGTCGTTTTTGCGTCTATGATTTTATACAATAAAGACGTGTATTAAGGTGAAATATGAACGCAATAGAAATAAGAAATTTAACTAAAAACTTTAAAAACAAGCAAGCCGTATCGGGACTTAATATGACCGTTCCCAAAGGCGCCATTTACGGTTTTATCGGTGAAAACGGTAGCGGTAAATCCACCACCGAAAAAATAATCTGCTCTTTAATACGCCCCACTGCGGGTTCCGTTAAGATTTTCGGTAAAGACGTTTTATCCAAAACGGGTGTTTTAATAGAAGCCCCGGGGTGCTTTCCCAATTTAAGCGTATGGAACAATATGCTTATTCAAGCCTATAATTTAGGAATAGCCGACGCCGAAAAAGAAGTACGCAAGGTGTTAAAAATAGTAAGAATGGAAGGCTCTGCGGGCAATAAATACAAAAACTGCTCGCTCGGAATGAAACAGCGTATAGGCATAGCTTTTGCCCTGCTCGGGAAAAAGGATTTGCTCGTTTTAGACGAACCGATAAACGGATTAGACCAAGACGGAATTCGTATAGTGAGAGAAACGCTTAAAGACCTTGCCGAAAATCACGGTTGCACTATTTTAATTTCTTCGCACGTTTTAGGAGAACTAGAAAAAATTGCCACTCATTACGGAATTATACGACAAGGCAAAATGATAAAAGAAATGAGCGCAGAACAGCTCGAAAAGGACTGTCCGACGTACGTGGCGTTAAAAACTTCCGATTTATCGCAAGCAAAAGCCATTCTTGAAAAAAACTTTTCTCGAGTGGAAGAAGACGAAAAAGGCTTTATTCGTGTTTACGACAACGTAACGGCAGAGGCGGTTGCTTCGTTTTTATACGAACGCTCTATCGTCGTTTCCGCCTTAAAGACTTCAAAAATAAGTTTAGAGGAATACTACGAACATTTAATGAAAGAGGATAATAAATTATGGTAACGAAAAATCAAACCTTTTTTAAAAGAACGAAAAGTATGCTTAAAGCCGATTTAAGAAGATTAACTCATTCTCCTTTCGTATATATAATGACTGCCGTATGCATTGTTTTACCCGTACTGTTTTTGGTTATGACTTCGTTTATGCCGTCAACCACGATAGACAAAACGACGGGGCTTGAAAAGGTAAACGAGAAGTTTACGAACGTATGGGAGGGTTTCGGAACACTTCCTTCCGCCGTAAAAGACGCAAATGCGGACAACGCAAACTCTATGAGTTTAATAAGCATGTGCAATATAAACTTGCTTTTCTTTGCGGTAATCGTTTTCGTTTGCATTTTTGTCGGCGCAGACTATAAAAGCGGGTTCGTAAAAAATATTTTCTCCGTAAGAGGACAAAAAATCGACTACGTGTTTTCAAAAACCCTCCTTTCGTTTGTTGTGTCCGCCGTATTTTTCATCGCGTATTTTATAGGAGCAATGATAGGCGGAGCTATTTCGAACTTGTCTTTTGAGATTGCGGGCTTCGGCGTTTCGGGAATAATTTGTTGCTTTGTTTCAAAAATTTTATTAACTTCGATATTCGTTTCCGTTTCGCTTTTAGTGGGCGTAATAGCAAAAAGCAGAACTTGGCTTTCCCTTTTAATCTCGATAGGAGCGGGAGCGTTGCTGTTTGCAACCATTCCGCTAGTTACTCCTTTAACCTCAAACCTTTTAAACGTGGTATTGTGTTTAGTCGGAAGCGGACTGTTCACTTTTGGATTAGGCGCGTTAAGCAA
>CAZRMT010000012.1:9125-26578 GCA_964601265.1 uncultured Christensenella sp. | reverse complement strand
CCGAAGCCCATAATCATAGGCATAAACGCTCTACCCGAAAGTCCGAATTTTCTAAACGCTCTGTCCAAAATAAAGGCGATTCTCGCCATATAGCCCGAGTCCTCTAAAATAGAGAAGAACAAGAAAAGTACTAAGATAGGAGGCAAGAACGATAAAACGGCAGATATTCCGTCGATGATACCGTTATTGATAAGACCGACAGCCCAAGCGGACAGGGAAGAACCTTCAACCCAGCCTTGAACAAGTCCGAACAGTTCGCCGACTATCATTTCGTTCCAGATATTATTGATTATTACTCCCGGTGAGAATACCGCTCCGTCGTAGAAGCACGCAAGCCACCTTACGCCGTAATTATCGGCATTAAGCCCCAAGTCGTCTAGTGAGGGAAGTTTGAATATCGCGCCTAGATAGAATAAATCTTCCGAGAACGTCAGGTGAAAAATTCCGAACAAAATTACCAAAAATATCGGAATTCCCCAAACCCTGTGCGTTAAAACCTTGTCGGCTTTGTCCGATTTGGACATTTTTATTTTTTGTTTGTCTTTTTTGTCTAAAACGGGCGCAAAGTTTTTGGAAACGTATTTATATCTTGCGTCGGCAATCAACGCCTCGAAGTCCGCCCCGAACGTGTCGTCCGAAAAAGTTTGTTTAAAGTCGTTAATCATTTTAACGGCGTCTTCGTGCATTTTCGTTTCGATTTCGTCGTTTTCCACAAGCTTTATTGCGTGGAACAACGGGTTTTCGACCTTTTGTCCGTCGAGCGCGATTTTTACGTCGCCTACCAAATGCGACAGTGCGGAGTCCGATAAAACGGTAGTTCCTTTTCTTGTTTTTTTGCTTTCCGCATAAGCTCTTTCCATAAGTTCGGTTAAGCCTTTTTCTTTAAGCGCGGAAATTTTTACTACGGGAACGCCTAATCTTTTTTCAAGTTCCTTTTCGTCTATTTTATCGCCCGCCTTTTCGAGCGCGTCTATCATATTAAGCGCTACGACCATAGGAGCGTCTATTTCCATAAGTTGAGTGGTTAAGTATAAATTACGCTCCAAGTTGGTTGCGTCGACTATGTTTATTATACAGTCGGGCTTTTCTTCGAGTATGTAATTTCTTGCGATAACCTCTTCGTCGGTATAAGGCGAGAGCGAATAAATACCGGGTAAATCTATTATCGCTACGTTTTCGGCAAGTTTTTTATAAACGCCGTCCTTTTTGTCTACCGTTACCCCCGGCCAGTTTCCTACGTGCGCGGTAGAACCCGTAAGCGAGTTAAAAAGCGTCGTTTTTCCCGAGTTCGGGTTACCCGTTAAAGCAAACTTTTTCATTTCGTCACCTCCGCGGTAATGCAAGACGCCTCGCATTTTCTAAGCGTAAGCTCGTATCCTCTGACAGTTATTTCGATAGGGTCGCCAAGAGGCGCTTTTTTTCTCATATAGACTTGCGCTCCCGGGGTTATTCCCATATCGAATAAACGCCTTTTGATTTTTCCTTCCCCGACGACGGTTTTTACCAAACCGCTTTCGCCGACGGAAAACAAATCCAGTGTCTTTTCCATAAAATCTCCTTTTATAAAATCTTTATTTTTTAACGAAAACCGCCATATAGCGTACTTTTCGCTTTACGAAACGAATATTTTTGACGATAAATCGCTATCTAACGCAATTTTTCCGTCCTTGACTTTTATCACTACGGACTTTTCGGCGGAGAGTAGCGTGACTTCGCCGTTTACGGTTATGCCCAAACTTTCAAGCCGTTTTTTCGTCTTGTCGTCCGTTGCGATTCTTACTATTTTTAAAGCCTTGTTTAAAGGCGCTAATATTATAGGCATAAGCCCTCCTAAAATATGAATGTTATTTCACTTTCGCATTTATATTATCACACGAAAATCGCATTGTCAAGCAAAAATGTGAATATTTTTTCATATTCATAAAAAATTTTCGTTGATTTTTTTATAAATATGGTATATAATGTGGTTATGGATAAAATAAGACAACCGCAACAAGAGCGGTCAACTGAAAAAAAGAACAAAATAATAGAGGCAAGTTACGAGATTTTTTCGGAAGTGGGGTATTATAACGCAAACACTTCTCAAATAGCGAAAAAAGCGGGCGTGTCCACGGGGATAGTGTATAGCTATTTTAAGGATAAACGGGATATTTTGTTATACGTTTTAAAGATATATATAAATAAGGTTTCTATGCCGTTAATGGAATATATGAAAGACGTAAAAGCCCCCGTAAACTTTGAAAAGGTCGTAGGGGATTTAATGGAGCTTACCATTAAAACGCATAAGGAAAATTCGCATTTGCACAACACTTTGCACGCATTGTCCGTCAGCGACGAAGGTGTAAACGCCGAGTTCGATTCGCTCGAATGCCACGTTACGGAAAAAATTTCGGAGCAACTCATTTCGCTTGGCGTGAAAGAAGAAGGGCTTAAGGAAAAGGTGCATATCGCAATGAACTTTATACAGTCTTTCGCCCACGAGTTCGTTTACGATAAGCACGATTATATAGATTATGACAAAATGGGCAAGTTCGTAAAAAAATCCATAGTGGATACTTTTAATTAGCAGATACGGAGAGTTTTCTCCGTATTTTTAATTTTTTCGGGGAGTATTGTCTTTATAGTCGGAAAGTGAGTTGATTATTTTTTTAAAAAGCGGTAAAATGAAAAAGAGGTAAAAAATGATAACTTTAATAGGACTAGGCGTACACGACGGTGATATTTCCTTAAACGCCTACAACGAAATAAAAAAAGCCGATAAAATTTTCGTGAGAACGGCTACTACCGAGAGTTGTAAGTTTTTGGAAAGAGAAAATATCGCCTTTACGTCTTTTGACGAAGCGTATCTTCACAGTAGGTCTTTTGATTCGCTCAACAAAAAAATCGTGAGAGAAGTCTTAAAAAACGAAAACTGCTGTTATTTGGTGGACGGTTCCGTCGACGAGGACGAAACTTGCAAAATAATCCTTAAAAGGCGTAAAAACGTAAGGGTCTTTAACGGGGTATCAAAAGGTGTAAACGCGTTAGCCCAAGTCGGGCAAGGGGGAAGTTATACTTCCGTTTCCGCATACGATATAGACGAAATAACTTCTTCTTCGCTTTTGCCCTTGACTGTTTTTGATATAGACGACAGGCTTATTGCGGGCAGAATAAAGGAAAAGCTTTCCGATTGCTTCGGGGAAGAAAAATTCGTTTACTTTTTTAACGGAAAAAAATTTAAAAAGATAAAAATTTACGAGCTGGACAGAGAAAAAGAGTATTCTCTTTCCTGCTGTTTGGTTTTGTTACGCGACGACTTAAAAGAAAAACAAAGATTTTGTTACGAGGACTTGCTGGAAATTATACGTGTTTTGCGTGGAAGAAACGGTTGTCCGTGGGATAGAGTTCAAACGCCCGAAAGCATTTTAAAAAACTTAATAGAGGAGTGTTACGAACTCGTCGACGCAATAAAATCGGGCGACGAAGAAAAAATAACGGAAGAAATAGGCGACGTGTTGTTGCAGTGCGCTTTTCACACCGTGTTCGGCGAAGAAAAAATGCTGTTTTCCTCTAACGACGTTTTAAGCGGAATTTGTTTAAAACTTATTTCTCGCCATACGCACGTATTCGGACAAGATAAAGCGAATAGCGGAGAAGAAGCGTTGAACGTTTGGGAAAAGAACAAAACGATAGAAAAAAACATTACCAGCGTTACGAAAGACGTTAAAGCCGTTCCTAAAATTTATCCCGCTTTAATAAGAGGGCAAAAGGTGTATAAACGCTACCTAAAAGGTTTTAACGAAAAAGCGGATAAAGAAAAAATTCTTGGCGATATAAAAAATTGCGAGGACGTAGGTAAACTTTTGTTCGCCGTTTGCTCGCTTGCCCATTTAAACGGCGTAGACGCCGAGGAGGAATTGACGAAATTTATCGACGAGTTTATATCCGAAATAGAAAAAAGAGAAAATTTAAACAACTAAAAATATATGATAAAAAGCGTAAAAATAGGAAATTATACAACTGAAAATAACGTTTTTGTAGCTCCGCTTGCGTCTTTTACGGATTTTGCTTTTAGGGAAATTTGTTTGTCGCTCGGGGCGGGGCTTGTTTACACCGAAATGGTCAGTGCGAAAGCCCTTTGCTATAACAACGAAAAGACGATTGAAATGCTGTACGGTTCGGCGGATAAAACTTGCGTGCAGATTTTCGGGAGCGAACCCGAAATTATGCGTAGAGCTTGCGAAAAAAAGGAGCTTGAAAAGTTTAAAATCGTAGATATAAACATGGGTTGTCCTATGCCCAAAATTTACAACAACGGCGAGGGAAGCGCTCTTTTAAACGATTTTGCTCTGGCGGGGAAAATTATTTCAGAGTGTAAAAAAAGCGGTAAGATAATTACCGTAAAAACGAGAATAGGAATAACCAAAAACAACCCTGTTATCGAAGATTTTGCCAAGGTGTGTTACGACAACGGCGCAGACGCATTAACCATACACGCAAGGTGCAAAAACGCCATATACGCAGGGGATTGCGATTACGAGCTTGTCGGAAAAGTAAAAAGGTCGATAGGTATTCCCGTGATAGTAAACGGCGGAATTTTTTCCAAAGAAGATTTTGAAAGGGCAATGGAAATTTCGGGAGCGGACGGAGCTATGCTTGCCCGTGGCGTTATTGAAAACCCGAAAATCATAGCCGATATTTTAGGTAAAAACTCGCCTAGCGTTAAAGAGCTTTTGTTTAAGCAGTTGGAGCTTTTAACGGGTAGATACGACGAAAAAACGGTTGCCGTTACCATGCGTAAAGCGATAAACTTATATTTAAAGGGCGTAAAAAACGCAAAGCAGAAAAAAATCGCCGTGTGCCGAGCGGAGAGCGTGAAAGAGATAAAAAGTATTTTAGGAGATATAGAGTTTTAACATTTTTTTTCCTTGCAAAGTATAATGAAAAGGCAAGGGGTAAAAAATGAGGGTTTGTTTCGTTAGCGGTAAAAGCGTTGATAGTTTTAAAAAAGAGGAAAGCGACAATTCGGAAGTGATAGTCTTTTCTTTTAACGGAATAAAGGAATTGAACTATAAAAAGGAATTGAAAGGCGAAACGGAAGAACTCGTTAAAATCGGAAGACTTTCCCGTGAAACGGGTTCGATAGTGATTTCGGGTTGCGTAAGCGACAATTACGGAACGAAAAAGCTTTCGGCGGTGATTGCCGATAAAGGTAAAATAGTCGGGATAGCCGATATGTCTGGCGTTAGAGTAGACGACGAATATTCTTCGGGCGGAGGATATAAAATTATTACCACGAGTATAGGTAAAATAGGCGTGCTTATCGGAAACGACGTGTTTTCGCCCCAAGCGGTAAAAGGAATGTCGCTATTCGAGGCGGATATAATCGTGTGCGTGTATAAAGAGGTTACCGATTTTAAGCCGTCGCTTATCGCCCGCTCCTTTTCGCTTTTATACGGCGTGCCTATTTGCGTTTGCGCCGAAAACTTTTTATTGGCTTCGGCAAAGGGCGAAATGCTTTTTTCCACGCCCGAAAACGTTCACGTGCACGAAATACAAACCAAAAAAACTTATAAAGAAGTTATTAAACGCCGTCGTGGCGAAATATTTGAATAATTGCCCGATTTTCCTTTAAAAAATTATACGGTTTTTAAAAGACGACGGTAGGGAGAAAGTAATATGGACGCAACTAAATACGATAAAAATTTCGTTCGTACGGAAGTAACGGACGGCGGAAAAAAGCTTTATACCTTGCCCGACGCCCGATTTTCGCTTTTCGGCGGATTTTATGAAGAGGGAACGGGTTTTGTTCGTATGCCTACGAAAACCGCGCAAGCCGTTTCGGAAGGGGTGGGCTTTCTCGCTACGAATTGTTCGGGACTACGGTTGAATTTTACGACGAACTCTAAAACCATAAAACTAATAGTTGAAGAAAGTTCTTTCGGAAGATTTAGGCATATATGTCTTACGGGCAGTACGGGGTTTGTTCTTTGCTCTCGTGAAGGGGAGAATATGAAACACGTTTTTTGCGGATTATTGTGCCCCGAATGGAGCGACGGAGATTGTTTCGAGGCGTCCGCTTATCTCGACGGAAAAACACACGATTATTTGTTGTATTTTCCCTTGTATTCTAGCGTAAAATCGTTAAAAATAGAATTGGACGAAAACGCTGAACTCACGGCGGGTAAAGGTTATAAAGACGTTGCGCCCGTTCTTTATTACGGTTCTTCCATTACGCAAGGCGGTTGCGCTAACCGTGCGGATAATTCGTATCAGGATATGATTTCCGAACGGACTAATCTCGATTACGTCAACCTCGGGTTTTCGGGTTGCGGTATGGCGGAAGACGCAATGACCGATTATCTTTCTACCATAGATTGCAGTATTTTCGTGTGCGATTACGACTTAAACGCTCCTAATGCGGAATATTTACAAGCCACGCACGAACGGTTGTATAAACGCTATCGCAAAATTAAAAAGGACGTGCCTATCGTTTTCGTAACTCGCCCCGACGCAAAAGTCGGTAATAAAGAGGATAAAATTCGTGCGGAGATTGTTAAAACCACGTATGAAAACGCTAAAAAAAGCGGGGACGACAACGTTTGGTTTGTAGACGGACGGGAATTTTTCCCCGAAGAAGTGCGTGAGCGTTGTTTGGTGGACGGGTGTCACCCCACAGACCTCGGTTTTTATTTTATGGCGAAAAAAATCGGCACGGTAATCGAGGAAATTATAAAAGAAAAACATTTTAATTAGTCGTGCTTATAAAAACGGCTAAAGAAATAGAAAAAGGAGAACGTATGATAAATATAGTTTTGGTTGAACCCGAAATTCCGCAAAACACGGGAAACATTATAAGAACTTGCGCCGCAACGGACAGCGTTTTGCATATTGTAAAACCTATGGGGTTCGAGCTTAGCGACAAGCATTTAAAAAGAGCGGGCTTGGACTACTGGTCGTACGCCGATTTTAGGTTTTACGACAGTTTCGAGGAGTTACAAGAAAAATTCCCCGACGCAACTTTTTACTTTTTTTCGACGAAAGGCAAAAAAGTGTACACGGAGCCGAGGTATAAAGACGGAGATTTTTTGGTTTTCGGCAAGGAAACGAGAGGACTTCCCGAACCGTTGTTAGAGAAAAATTACGATACGACGGTAAGGCTCCCGATGAAGGACAAGCTTCGTTCGCTAAACTTATCCAACACGGTGGCGGTTGCCGTATACGAGGCGTTACGCCAGCAAGATTTTAACGACCTAAAATTAGAGGGCGAACTCACGGGAAGAGGGTATTAAAAGAAGGCGAAACGGTTTTGAGAGTTTTCTTAAAATCGTTTTTTTATAGTAGAATACGGCGGGGAAAACGGCATATATTTTTATAGGGTAAAAAATATGCTGGCAAATATCTTTAATTTTTTGGGCGGACTTGCGGTGTTTATTCTCGGCGTCCGTCTTTTAAGCGATAACGCAGAAAAACTTTTGTCGGGCAGAATGAATTTTTTGCTGAAAAAATTTGCCCGAACGCCTACGTCTTCGTTTATCGCGGGAACTACCGTAAGCGCTTTTACGCAAAGTAGCGTGGCGATAAATTCGGCGCTTGTTAAACTCGTGGACGGCGGAACGATTTCGCTACTGAACGCATGCGCCGTAATAGTGGGCGTAAACGTGGGAACGACAATGACCACTCAACTCATATCTTTTTCCGATATGTCGCTCGATATATCGCTTATTGCCTGTTTTATATGTTTTTTAGGCGTAATTTTTTCCTCTTTTAAACGGTTTAAAACGGGCGGTATGGCAATGGTGGGGTTCGGGTTTATTTTTATGGGGATTAACCTTATTTCCCCTTGCGCGGAATACTTTCAAAGGTACCCGTTTTTTATGCGAATTTTTACCGTGAAAAACCCTTTTTTACTTATTTTTTACGGAATTACGTTCCCTGCGGTGTGTCAAAGCAGTTCGCCTTTAACGGGAATAATGATAGTGCTGACTAAACACGGCGTTTTAAGTTTTTCTCAAAACGCTTTTTTGATTTTGGGGGCGAATATAGGCAGTTGCGCGGGCGTTATGATTTTTTCCGCCGATAAAAACTCAAACGCTAAAAAGTGCGCTAATTTCAATTTGCTGTTAAACGTTTTCGGAACGCTTGTTTTTGCTCCGCTCGTTATTCTTTTTCCCGAATTTTTTCAAAACTTTTTTTATCGCCTTTCCCCCGAAAGCGAAAGGCAACTTGCTAATTTTCACACGCTTTTTAATTTGGCGACGTCGCTTGCGGTTTTGCCTTTTCTAAAGTTTTTCGTTAAACTTACCGATTTTTCGCCTAAAAAGTTTTTTTCTTTTTCGAAGAAGGGCAAAAAAGAAATAAAGTAATTGACAATCCTTTTAAAAAGGTATATTATTATATAAAATAAAGTCTTAAATAACTAATCTTTGCCGTTTGGCAAGGTTAAAGAAAAAGGAGTTTTTATGAATAAAAAGACTGTAAGAGACGTAGACGTAAAGGGCAAAAGATGTTTGGTCAGGGTTGACTTTAACGTTCCGATGAAAGACGGCGTTATCACCGACGACAACCGTATTAACGGCGCGTTGCCCACCATTAAGTATTTGGTAGAACAAGGCGCGAAAGTTATACTTTGCTCGCATATGGGAAAACCTCACAACATTTTCACGGAAGGTTTTTCGTTGAATAAAAAAGAAAAGAAAGCTTTAGAAGCTCTTCCCGAAAGCGAGAGAGACGCCGAAAAGGCTAAAATGCTTGAAAAAGCAAAGGGCGATATTAAGAAATTTACCTTAAAGCCCGTTGCCGATAAACTTGCCGAAAAACTCGGACAAAAAGTAACGTTCGCTACCGACGTCGTAGGCGAAAGCGCTAAAAAAGCCGTTAGCGAAATGAAAGACGGAGAAGTAGTTCTTTTGGAAAACACCCGTTTCGAAGCGGGCGAAGAAAAGAGGGACGAAGCTCTTTGTAAAAAACTTGCGGAATTCTGCGACGTGTACGTAAACGACGCGTTCGGAACGGCTCACCGTTCGCACGCGACGACTGCGGCTATCGTCGAATACGGTTTCGTTAAGACCGCCGTTTGCGGATTCTTAATCGAGAAAGAACTCGCCGTTATGGCAGACGCTCTCGAAAACCCCGTTAGACCTTTCGTCGCCGTTTTAGGCGGAGCAAAGGTTGCCGACAAGCTCAACGTTATTTCCAACTTGCTTGAAAAATGCGACAGCTTGATTATAGGCGGAGGTATGGCGTATACCTTTATGAAAGCGCAAGGCTACGAAGTGGGAACTTCGCTTGTGGACGACGAAAAAATCACTTACTGTAACGATATGATGGCAAAAGCCGAAAAGCTCGGCAAAAAGATTTATTTGCCTATCGACAGCGTTGCGACCAAAGATTTCCCCAATCCTATCGACGCACCCGTTGACGTTAAGGTTTACGAAGCGGGTAAAATTCCCGCAGACGAAATGGGACTCGACATAGGACCTAAGACGAGAGAATTGTTCGCAAACGCTTTAAAAGAAGCAAAGACCATTATCTGGAACGGACCTATGGGCGTATTCGAAAACCCGATTCTTGCAGAAGGAACCAAGTTCATAGCTAAAACTATGGCTGAATGTTCTTCGGCTACGACTATTATCGGCGGAGGCGACAGCGCGGCTGCGGTTAAACAACTCGGCTTTGCAGATAAAATGACGCATATTTCTACCGGTGGCGGAGCTTCGCTAGAACTTTTCGAAGGTAAAAAATTACCCGGTATCGAATGTTTAAACGATAAAGACTAATATTTTTGGAGAACTGATATGAGAAAAGCAATTATTGCAGGAAACTGGAAAATGAACAAAACTCCCGCTGAAGGAGTTAAACTCGTAGAAGAGTTAAAACCGCTCGTTAAGGACGCTACTTGCGACGTAGTAGTGTGCGTTCCCGCAACGGATATTTACGCAGTAGGACAAGCTATAAAAGGCACTAATATTCATTTGGGAGCAGAAAACGTTCACTGGGCTGAAAACGGAGCTTTCACGGGAGAAATTTCCGCAGATATGTTGTTGGAACTCGGCGTTGAGTACGTAATTATCGGACACAGCGAAAGAAGACAATATTTCGGAGAGACCGACGAAACCGTTAATAAAAGAACGCTTACCGCACTTGCAAAAGGTCTTACGCCTATCGTTTGCGTAGGAGAGACGTTAGAAGAAAGAGAGAGCGGAAAAACGGAAGACGTTTTAAAAGTTCAACTCACCGACGGATTAAAGGGCGTTGAAGATTTAACCAAAATCGTTATCGCTTACGAACCCGTTTGGGCTATTGGAACGGGCAAGACCGCAACGAGCGAACAAGCTAACGAAACCATCGGCTTTATCAGAAAGACTTTGGGCGAATTGTTCTGCGAAAAGTGCGCTTCTAAAGTACGTATTCAATACGGCGGAAGTATGAAACCTTCTAACTGTAAAGAACTTATGGCTATGGAAGAAATCGACGGCGGACTTATCGGCGGAGCCGCGTTAAAAGCTCCCGATTTCTCGGCGATAGTAAACTACGACAAATAATTTATTGCGTTAAAGCAACTTTTTAGCAAGTAACCTTTTTTGTGTGTTAAAGAGTAAAATTTATACCGAAAAACCGAACTTGTGATAGGTTCGGTTTTTTTGTGTCTTAAACGAAATATTCGCTTGTCGTTAAGATTTTATTTTAGAGGACATTATGAAAAAAATCATTACGGTATTTTTAACTCTTGTCATAGTCCTTTCGGTCGGAGTAACGGCGTGTGAAAAAATAGGCTCGGACGCTCACGATAGTTCTTCGTCGAGCGAAGAAAGCCGAGAACCGATAATTCCTCAATACACGAGAGTGGACGAAGAGGGAAACGAAAGCAAAACGGGGAAATATCTGCTATTCGGCTTATATCCTCAAAGCGACGTAACCGACGAAATGAGTGCGGTTTTGGCGGAAGGCGTCGAGCTTCCTACGGACGAAAACTCAAACGGTTGGACTAGCTACAAGTATTATATACAGGACAAAAACGACCAAGACTTTACGTGGTATAAAGACGTAGAGTATAATAACGAAAAGTATAGATCCGTATATTTTACGAGATACAGACCTTTTAAAACGACTGAGGACGGCAGTGAAAACAACCGACAAGAGAATAACGGTTATATTACGGGTAACGTGTATTGGTTTAAATTCGAACCTATAAAATGGAAAATACTTTCCCAAACCGACGTAAGAGCGACGATTTTGGCGGAAATGATATTGGACAGTCAACCGTATAACTATTCCGTTTATTCGGTAAAAGAGGAGCGAGTGATATACCCGAACCGTTACGACCGCAGTTCTATAAGGGCTTGGCTGAACGACGAATTTTATAACACTGCGTTTAATACGCAGGAAAAAGCGGAAATAAACACGGTAGAGGTGGAAAACGGAGCGGTTAGCGCTAATCCGTATTTATATCCGGGATATTTTAACAACGGAATCAACGAGTTTGCTTGCGAAAATACCAACGATAAAGTATGGCTGTTGTCAATGCAAGAAGCAACCGAAAACAATTACGGGTTTAACGTTAAAACAGGGGCTTCGGCGACAAGACAAAAGAAAACCACGGCGTATAGTCGGTGTCAAGGGGCGTGGACGAGTAAGACGGCGGAATATGCGGGAAACGGTATTTTTTGGCTCCGCTCACCCTTCCATTATGACGGAAGTTACGCTCATTACGTCGACTACGACGGCTATATTAGTTATCATCAAGTTTATTCCACCGATTACGGCGTAGTTCCCGCACTTGAAATAATGCTTTAAAAAAAATTTATATATTATAAGAGTAAATATGACTTTATACGAAAAACTTTATCCACTGGCGGACGAGAAGTATAGGGATTTTAACGCTTCTTTAACGCCCACGGTTAAAAAGGAAAATATTATAGGCGTAAGGACGCCCCTTTTAAGAAGTTTTGCAAAAGAATTTTTTAAAAGCGAAGAAAAAGAGGATTTTTTGTCTTCCTTACCGCATACTTTTTTAGAAGAAAATCACGTTCACGCATTTTTGATAGAGCAGATAAAAGACTACGACGAGTGCGTTGAAAAGTTAAACGCTTTTTTGCCGTACGTGGACAACTGGGCGACTTCGGACTGCTGTTCGCCGAAAGTTTTACCTAAATACCCCGAAAAGCTGGAAAAACAGATATATTTATGGCTTGACAGCCCTTACGTTTACGAGGTAAGATTTGGCGTTAAACAACTTATGGCGTGGTTTTTAGATGAAAACTTTAAAGCGGAGCAGGCGGAAAGGCTATGTAAAATAAAAAGCGACGAGTATTATATAAATATGGTTGTCGCTTGGTATTTTGCCACGGCGCTTGCCAAACGCTACGACGAAATTCTGCCCTTTTTCGAAAATAAAAAGCTTCCCGTTTGGACGCATAACAAGGCGATACAAAAGGCAACGGAGAGTTTTAGGGTGAAAACGGAGCATAAAGAATATTTAAAAACCCTTAAAATTAAATAATTAAACCGTTGCAAAAATTAAGAGATTATAGTACAATTAAGCTTGAACGATATTTTTAGGAGTTAAGTATGGAAATGAAAACAAGACCCGTATGCCTTATCATTATGGACGGGTACGGAATAAGAGAAGACGAAAACGGAAACGCAATAAAAAGCGCTAACGCGGGCGTAGTGGACAAGCTTATTGAAAAGTGGCCTTCTACAACTCTCGGCGCAAGCGGGCTCGACGTGGGACTTCCCGACGGACAAATGGGAAACAGCGAAGTCGGACACCTCAATATGGGCGCAGGCAGAATTATTTATCAAGACTTAACGAGAATAACGAAAGAGATACAAGACGGCGACTTTTTCAAAAACGAAGAGCTTTTAAAGGCAGTTGAAAACGCTAAAAACAACGATAAAGCGTTGCATTTCTTCGGACTTTTGTCCGAGGGCGGAGTTCATAGCCATATCACGCATTTATACGCCCTTTTAGAACTTGCCAAAATGCACGGGCTTGAAAAAGTTTACGTTCACGCATTTATGGACGGAAGAGACGTTCCCCCCAAGAGCGGAGCGGGTTACGTAAAGGCGTTGCAAGACAAAATAAAGGAAATAGGCGTAGGTAAAATTTCCACGATTACGGGAAGATACTACGCAATGGACAGAGATACCAACTGGGACAGAGAAAAGCTTGCGTACGATTCGTTGACGCTAGGCAAGGGTAAGCTTTTTGCAGACCCCGTAGAGGCGGTTGAGGCAAGTTACTCGGACGGCGTTACGGACGAATTCATTTTGCCTATCAACATCACCGAAAACGGAAAGCCGTTCGGTTTGGTGGAAGAAGGGGATTCGATAATATTCTTTAACTTCCGCCCCGACAGAGCAAGAGAAATTACGCGTGCTTTTTCCGAAAAAGAGTTTGACTTTTTTGAAAGAGAAACGGGATTTTTAAACCCCTACTACGTATGCTTTACCGTGTACGACGCGTCTTTTACGAACGTTCGTATAGCGTTTAAAAAGCAAGAGATTAAAAATACGTTGGGCGAATATTTGTCTAATAAAGGTTACACGCAACTTCGTATAGCGGAAACGGAAAAATACGCGCACGTAACGTTCTTCTTCAACGGCGGAAAAGAAGCGCCCGAAAAGAACGAAATTCGTGATTTAATCGCTTCTCCCAAGGTTGCCACTTACGACTTAAAGCCCGAAATGAGCGCTTTAAAAGTAACGGAAAAATACTTAGAGGAGCTTGACAGCGGAAAGTTCGACGTGATGATTTTAAACTTCGCCAACTGCGATATGGTGGGACACACGGGCGTTATGGCTTCGGCTGAAAGGGCGGTTGCCACGGTGGAAAGTTGCGTAAATATTTTGGTTCAGGCGATACTTGCAAAGGGCGGAAGCGTTCTTCTTACCGCCGACCACGGAAACGCAGACGTTATGAAAGCGCAAGACGGTTCGCCGTTTACCGCGCACACGACTAACCCCGTTCCGTTCGTACTCATAAGCGAGCAGTTTAAGGACGTAAAATTAAGAGAGGGCGGAATACTTGCCGACATCGCTCCTACCTTTTTACAAGTAATGGGCGAGGAAATTCCCAAAGAAATGACGGGTAAATCTTTAATAAAATAAAAAAAAGACGCAAAAAGGCTTGTCTTTATTAAAAAATTGTGTTAAAATAGCAAAAGTAATGAACAAGAATTCGGAGAAAAGTTATGCAATCTATATTAAATAACTTAAATGCAATGAGTTATCAGACCTATAAAGTTTTAAGTATCGTATTCGTAGCGGTAGCCGCGGTATGCGCTTTGTTTATTCTTATCGTAATATTGATGCAGTCGGGCAATTCCGACGGAACCAGCGCTTTAAACGGCGGTTCGTCAGATACGTTCTACGGCAAAAACAAAAGCAAAACGTTAGAACACAAGTTAAAAGTTCTTACCGGTATTTGTATTGCGATAATAGCTGTGTTAATGGTTGGATATTTCGTACTCGAACTAATCCACGTAGCGGTTTAATAAACGTAAAATTTTTAGCGTCCGATGAAAGTCGGACGCTTTTTTATAAAGGAATTTATGATAAAAGAAAAATTAACCCGAGAATTCTTTAACGGGAACCTTTCGGGAAAAACGATAAAACAGATTTTTAATTATTACTCCATAAATAAAGGTGTAGAAAAAGACGCTTTAAGAGAGGCGTTACTTTCCTTATGTGACGAACTCGTTTTGGGCGAAAACGGCGGAAAATTTTATTTGTTTGCGGACAGCGGACTTAAAAAAGGCGTGTTAAAGTGCCACGAAAGAGGCTATGCGTTTTTTATTCCTGAAGACAAAACCGCCGATTTGTTTATCCCCGCAAGAGGACTAAACGGCGGACTTCAAGGCGATACGGTAGTAGTGAGAAAAGTCGAGGGGAAAAGAGGTAGTTCGGACGAGGCGGAAGTGGTAAAAGTGCTTTCCCGTGGCGTAAAAAGGGTAATCGGCGTATTTTGCAAAGAGAGGAACTACGCTTTCGTGGTGCCTGCGGACAGGTCTTACACCAAGGATGTTTTCGTGTCGGAAAAGAATTTCAACGGCGCAAGAAACGGCGATTCGGTGGTGTGCGAATTGATTGCGTACCCCTTGGATAAATGCCCCGAGGGTAAAATAGTAGAGGTGGTAAAGCCCGAAAACGAGGTAAAAACGGCAGAACGTACCGCCATAGACAATTTGGGGATAGAAACGGAGTTCCCTTCCGAAGTTAAAAGTTTTGTCGAAAGTATTCCCGATAGTGTTACCGAAAAAGACAAAAAGGGCAGGTTAGACTTAACGGATAAGCTTATAATCACGATAGACGGCGACGACTCTCGTGACTTCGACGACGCAATTTCGGTTGAAAAAAACGAAAAAGGATATATTTTGGGCGTGCATATCGCCGACGTTACGCATTACGTGACGGAAAATTCCGTTTTGGACAAAGAGGCGCTAAATAGAGCCACCAGCATATATTTCCCCGATATGGTAATACCTATGCTTCCCGAAAAATTGAGCAACGGCATTTGTTCTTTAAACGAGGGAGTGGATAGACTTACGCTTTCCTGTATTATGAGCGTGGACTTTAAAGGGGAAGTGTACGACTACAAAATTACGCCGTCGGTAATTAAGTCGAGAAACCGAATGACCTATAAAAAGGTTCAAAAGATAATCGACGGAGACGAAGGGTTAAAAAAAGAGTATGCTCATTTAGTCGAAATGCTTTCTTATGCCGACGAGCTACAAAATATTTTGCACAAAAAACGCGTGGCTCGTTCGAGTGTGGAATTAGAGGGCAAGGAAGCGGAAATCATTGTTGACGAAAACGGAAAAATATCGTTGTCACGCAGACAAAGAATAGGTTCTTATCAACTTATAGAGGAGTTTATGCTTCTTGCAAACCAAACCGTTGCGGAGCATTGCTACTATTTGAACGTGCCTTTCGTGTTTAGAGTTCACGAAAAGTGCGCAGAGGAAAAAATACAGAGTTTTTGTTTGTTTTTAAAGGGTTTGGGAATTAAGACTAGTTGGAACGAAAAAAATTATCATTCTTCCGACTTTAACAAGCTGTTACAGTCTGTAAAGGATATGCCGTATGCGGGGGTGGTAAACGACGTGCTTCTTCGCTCTATGCAAAAGGCGAAATATTCGCCCGAGGATACGGGACATTTTGGGCTAGGGTTGGAACATTACTGCCATTTTACTTCGCCCATTAGGCGTTACCCCGATTTAATGGTGCATAGAATTTTAAAAACGGCGTTAAAGGATTACGAAAAAGCCGAACGCTATTCCTCTATTGTCGGCGAGGTGGCGGATATTTCTAGTCAGCGGGAAAGGCGTGCGGACGAGGTAGAAAGAAAGGTTGACGATATTTTCGTTTCGGCGTATATGAACGATTATTTGGGCGAGGAGTTCGACGGGGTTATCAGCGGAGTTACTTCTTTCGGAATTTTCGTGGAGCTTGAAAACACCGCCGAGGGGTTAGTCAGGCTTGAAGATTTGCCCAAGGGTAATTACGTTTTCGACGAAAAGAGTTTTACGCTTTTTTCAAACCGCAACGTGTATAAGTTAGGGGACGAAGTAAGAATTAAAGTGGCCTCTTGCGACGTTATTGCGGGCGAACTCGATTTTGTTTTGGCAAAATAGGTTGACCGCTAAAAAAAACGTGGTATAATAGAAGTATGGGAAAGACTATTGTTGAAAACAGACTTGCCCGTCACGAATATTTTATAGAGCAAACCTTGGAAGCGGGAATCGTTTTAGACGGCGGAGAGGTTAAGTCCATTAAAAAGGGCGATATAAATTTGGCGGACGGTTTTTGTCTTATATCGAACGGAGAAATATTCTTAAAAAACGTACACGTAGCCGTGTACGATAAAGCCAGCGCATATAATATTAAAGATAGTAGAAGGGATAGAAAACTGCTTTTAAACAAAAGCGAAATAGCAAAACTTAAAAGCAAGGTTGAAGAAAAAGGGTATACGCTCGTTCCGATAAAGGTATATTTAAAGCAATCTTTAATCAAGGTAGAAGTGGGGCTTTGCAAGGGTAAACATACCTACGATAAAAAACAGAGTTTAAAGGAGAAAGACTTAAAAAGGGAAATAGAAAGAAATTATTGATACGGGGCGGTTTTAGATTCGATTGCCGTCTGAGTTCATCGTAAGCATACCAAAGGCTCGTCTTTGTAAAAACGGAAAATTAAATTTTAAATGCTAATAACAATTACGCATACGCTGCTTAATTAAGCGGCCGTCCTTGGGGTAAATCCCGTTGTTATTTCAAAGGGCGTCAGTTTTAACGGGGAAAATTTTAACGTAAGTCGCGGGCGTTAAAAGGTGTTTAGCGAACACGGTTTTATCGGTTTTTCGCGTTCACCGATAAAAACAGGGATTATAAACGACGATAAGTATGTAGAAATCGAGAACGACGGCGGTAAGACCAGAGTGCAATTCTCTGCCGTTCCACCAGAAAAAGCAC
>CAZRMT010000012.1:2637-9025 GCA_964601265.1 uncultured Christensenella sp. | reverse complement strand
TGGAAGTGAAGTTCACCGTTTTCGAGTGAAGTTTGCCTTGCGTTAAGGTGAGGGTAGACAATTTATAAAAAAGTATTCGCCTAAAAACGACACAAATCGCCCAAATTAACCTCAATTTGGGCGATTTATTATATAAATGTGTTGAAAAATATTTATTTTGCGGAATAACGTCAAGTTATTTTCGGAATAATACATTAAGCGTTACGGAATAAAAAGGTTGAAAAAATTTTTTTCGTTTATAACTAAAATAACTCAATATCTGTTGAAAAAAAATAGTTAATGTGATATTTTAAATAAAGAGGTTTTATGCAAAATAATTATAATTTTCTTAAAAACGGCGATATTTCTTCCTTTTACGGCTCGAGAGAGTTTTTGGTGATGAAGAATTTGTACGATTCCGCCGTGAAACAATTAACCGTAAAATTAGAGGTTTTAAACAACGAGTTCAGCGTGCTGTACGCCAGAAATCCCATTCACCACGTGGAAAGCAGATTAAAGTCCGCCGACAGTATAATAGCAAAGCTTATTAAAAAGAACTTGCCCGTTACCATAGAGTCGGCGAAAAAGAACTTAAACGACATTGCGGGCGTAAGGGTGGTGTGTAACTACATAGACGACGTTTATTCCGTTGCCGAAATACTTTTAAGACAAACGGACATAGAACTCGTTAAAAAGCAAGACTATATAGAAAAACCCAACTATAACGGTTATAGGTCGTTGCATTTGGATATACGCGTTCCCGTGTATTTGTCCGACAGAACTGAGTACGTTATGGCGGAAGTTCAAATTCGTACTATCGCTATGGACTTTTGGGCGAGCTTGGAACACGACGTAAGATACAAGGCGGATAAAGACAAACTTCCCGTCGGGATAAACGAAGAAATGCTTGTTTGCGCTAACCAGATAGCGGAAATAGACATTAAAATGCAGGATATGTATAAGCGAATTAAAAAAGCAGAGGAATAATTTAAAAGGCGTAGCCGTGTGGCTACGCTTTAATAATTGCGTTTTTCGCCATATAGGCGGGTTAATTTACGGTAACTATGACTATTTCGGGCGGGTTTAAAAAGCGGGGGAAGGCGTTTTTACATAAGCCCGAACTCACTATAATTTTGCCCTTTTTCGTTTTGTATTCTCCGTACGAGTATTTTGGGAAAAGCCCTTCGTCGGGGGCGTATAAGCCTTTACCGAAAAGGCGAAACTGTCCGCCGTGTTCGTGTCCGCATAAGATTAGGTCGAAATTCACGTCGTCGTAATAAGAAAACAGGCACGGGCGGTGCGAAAGTAAAACTTTATAACTTGTATCGTCCGTTTTTTCGTCGAGGTTAGTCAAAGAATAAATCCATTCCTTTTGCGGTGTTTTGTTAAGCGAGTCGCTTATTCCCGCTATCGTGATTTTTTCTCCCCGAATAAATATTTCCTCAAAGTCGTTTTCAAGTAAGACTACACCGTGTTCGGACAGAATTTTTTTGTATTCTTCGATATTGCCTTTAAGCTCGTGGTTGCCGAAAACGCAGTATGCGGGGCAAACGCTTTTAATTTGCTTAAAGAATATTTCGGCGTTTTTCGTGGAACGCTTATCGTCGATAACGTCGCCCGTCATTAAAATAAGGTCGGGCTTTTCTTTTTTGATTTTTGCTATTAGCTTGCTTTGGTTTTTTCCGTAAAGAGAGGAGTGTAGGTCGGAAATTACGGCAAACTTTATTTTTCCGTTTATTTTGTCCGACTTGTCTTTATAGGTTTTTACGGTTAAAATATTCAAACTACACAGCACGAACGATATTATCAACAATAAAATTACGATAAAAATAATCATTTTCCCCTTAAAAGAGTTAATTCTCGCAGTCATACCGAAATTATACTTTTAAACGCTTTTCTTGTCAAGAGCGTGGTTGTGAATAAAATTGCCGAGCGTGAGCATACTTAAAGCAGAAAAATAAAAAGGAGAGTTATGAAAGAAACAGGTATCGTTAGAAGGATAGACGAACTCGGCAGAGTGGTTATTCCTAAAGAAATAAGAAAAACTTTGAGAATTAAAGAGGGCGACCCGCTTGAAATTTATACCGATAAAGAAGATTTGCTATTTAAAAAATATTCGCCTATTAAAAAAATAGAAAACGTCGCTTCGGATATAGCGGAAAGCCTTTACGTCGTAACCGAACGCACTGCAATTATATGCGACAAAGAGAAAATTGTTTCCGCAAAAGGCAATAAAAGTAAGGAACTTTTGGGAAAAGAGGTGTCGGACGAAATAAAAGATATGATAGAAAAACGAAAAAGTTTCGCCTCGAACGTGGCGGAAAACAACGCCGAAATACCCTTGACGAAGGGCGGAGAGATAAAATTTCCGTGTATGGCGGTGGTTCCCGTAATGGCGGGCGGAGATACTTTCGGGGCGGTTATTCTTGCTTGCGGAGAAGAAGGTCAGATTTTAAGCGGTGAGATTAAAAGCGTTAGAGTCGTGAGCGAATATTTGGGGCGTTACTTGTTGTGAAAAATTTGGCTTTTACGCCCTTTACATATGCAAAAAACTACCGTAAAAGCTATAAAGCAAACTTGTAAAATAATGTACTTCGTCAGCATAAACCCAAATTCCGGAAACACGCTATGAAAAACGTACTTCTTAAAGGAGCGTTAACCGTATCGCTCGGCGGATTGATAGCCAAAATATTGGGAGCCGTGTATAGAATACCGCTGACAAACTTGTTGGGAGCGGAGGGGCTGGGGCTTTATCAAACCTCGTTTCCCGTGTATTGCATACTTTTGACTTTTTCTTCGACAGGGGTTCCGAACAGCCTTGCTCGACTTATTTCAAGCGGTTACGACGGAAAAGAAACGCTTAAAAAATCGCTTAAAATTTTTTGCGCAATAGGGGTGGCGGGAAGCCTTTTAATGCTGTTTTTCGGTAAAGGGATAGCCCGTTTGCAAGGGGAAGAAAAGGCGTATTTATGCTATATGTTTTTATCGCCTTCCGTTTTTTTTACGTCGGTCTTGTCTTGTTTCAGGGGATATTTTCAAGGGCAAGGCAATATGAAACCCACGGCGGTAACGCAAGTTTTGGAGCAAGCCGTAAAGCTTGTTTTCGGGTTGACGCTTGCTTATCTTTTTCGTAAAAACGTTTTTTTGTCCGCTTCGCTTTGCTCTTTAAGCGTAACCGTAAGCGAGCTGGTCGCTCTTTTTTACGTATACTTGGTTTATAAAAAAAGCGATAGCGTAATTAAAGGTCGGTCGGTTGGGAAAAAGACGATACTTTTTACCGTAGTTCCCGTAACGCTTTGCGCGATTTTAATTCCCTTGGCAAGAACGGGCGACAGTTTTATGATAATAAATATTTTGAAAAGATATTCTTTTTCCGCAACGAAACTTTACGGGCTGTATAGCGGGGGAGTGGAGTCCGTAATAGGCGTTCCCGTGGCTGTTTGTTACGGGATAGCGTGCGCTTCCATTCCGCTTATAGGAGGGGCGATTGCAAAAGGGGAAAACCCCGAACCGTTTATTAAAAAATCGTTAGCGTATACCCTAATAAGCGGGCTTATATGTTCGTTAGCCGTTATTTTATTTGCCGATTTATTGGTGAAAACGGTGTTTTTCAATCTAAAAGCGGAAGAAAAAGCAGTGCTGACGGGGCTGATAAAAACGGCGTCTTTTACGGTGCTTTTGTTGTCCTTGGCGCAAACCTTTAACGCAATTTTTATTTCGCAAGGCAAGCTTTTTACGCCGTGCGTAACGCTTGGAATTTCTATGGCGGTGAAAACTATCTTTTCGCTGATATTTTTAAGGGTGAAAAGCCTTAATATTTTCGCAACGGCGCTTTCGGACGTAATTTCCTTTTCGCTATGCGTGTTTTTAGACGCAGTTATTATTTTTTCGGGGAAGGGTTCGAGAGGGGCGCCTTACTTAAAAAGGGCTTGAATTGTTAAAGTGAACTAAATAGGGTAAGTATCGCCTTATAAACGATATTTAAAAGCTGTGAGTCGTCACGGCTTTTTTGCGTGCGGTTATATTTACCGTAAGGCAAGTTGAGGATATATAATTTGTATAGCAGTTGAAGTGGTGGTATGAAGTGAGAGGATATAATGAAAGGATTGCCACGCTTGTTTTACAAGCTCGCAATGACGGGAAGAAAAGGCGGTAGTATGAAGTGTATGGCACATAATGAAGGGGTTGCCACGTTATGCAAGGCAAAGCGTTGTTTAGCGTTTGTAAAGGGTGTTTTTTAGCCTTTTTTAAGGTTTTTTTGATAAAATGTTAAAAACGTAAAATCGAAAATGCCGAAAGTATTGACTTTTAACAAGATAAATTTTAAAATATAATCGGTGATGTGTGGCAACGAACGATTTATAGAATTGCCGTAAGGAGTAAAATGGTTTATTCTGCTGATAACTTATACGAATTGAGAAAATTCAGAAAAAAAGAAAAAAATAAAACGCTTATCGTTTCGCTTTTGGTTTTAGCGGTGCTTGCGGCGTTGATTTTTATTATTTTTAAATTCAAATTGCCGTATCTGGCTATTTTGGGCGGAATAATTTCGTTTGCGTTATTCGTGTTTTTGAATTTGAGAAATAATTTCGTACACAAAAAAATAAAGAACTATATAGATTTTTATATCGATATTTTATACGGCGACGGCGAAAAAGATTTGGTCGAGTTTAGGGGCGAACTTAAAAAGGTGAAAAACGGTAATTTTGATTTTTACGAATCGGAATACTATTCCTATAAAACCGAAACGCAAGGCAAAATTTTAGTCGATTGCGATTTCGATTTTAACGTTGTTCCCGAAAAAAAATATGCGATAAAAAAAGTCGGTAACGTTTTAACGGGTTATAAGGAGAACGATTAGTATGGATTTATCTTTTAATAAAAAAGACGCCTTTAATCACGTTAAGGGGAGAAAATTTTTATACCTTTTGGTGGCGTTCGTAGTAGTTATCGTTTGGGCGTTGATAGGTATGAATTCCGTAAAACCCGGCGAAAGAGAAACTTTGATTGTTTGGATAACGGAGTCTTCTTCCGATAAAACCGAAGTTACGCTTTTGACGGACGAGTTCGACCACCGATATAAAAAATGGGGTTTTAAAAAATACTACGTAAGCGGGGGCGGTGTGTCCTCGAAAGACGATAAAATTATTTTTACGCTTAACCATAGGGACGTCGATTTTTATATTATGCCAAAGGCGGAAATAGACGAATATAGCGGTTATTTTGCCGACTTGTCCTCTTTATTCGGCGAAGACGATTATAGTCGTTGGTACAAAAAGGAAGTTGAAGAAACGGGAGAAAACGGCGAAACGGTTACGAAAACGCAAATATTAGGTATAGAATTAAGCGAAGACTACGTGTTTGCCGTGTCAGAGTCGGTAACTATTCCCGACGGCGTTATATACAAGGTAATACAACTTGTAAAAGATTTTGATTTTACGACTACTAAGTAAAGGAGATAAATATGTCCTGGAAAGGCTTTATGAATAGGCTTGTCGTGGGCAAAAAGAAGGGTAAAGATTATTCTCACGGGGATTTACCTTCTAACAGAAGACAAGTTTTTAAATTTGCATACAAACAGCGTTGGTTGACGTTATTTAACGCCAACTTGCTATCGCTGTTGTTTATTTTGCCGTACGTACTTTTAGAAGTTATAATTTATATTTCGGGTATGAAAGGGGCGGAAATAAGCGTTAGTCAAAAAAACTCCGAACTGATGAGTATGTTTTTGTTGCGTCTTCCGCTGATGATGCTTGCTTCGCTCGGTATTGCGGGAATGGTTTACGTTATAAGAAAAATTTGTTGGGACGAAACGTTAACGTTTAAAAAGGACTTTTTCAGAGGTATAAAGACTAGCGGTAAACAGTTTGCCGAAATAGGGGCGTTGCTAGCCGTTTGTATGTATATTTTAGAGGCCGTTTTCAACCTGTACAACGACGGAGAAGCGGACTTTTTGAGAGTTTATATTACGTTTACCGTTTATTTTTTGGTAATAGTAACGCTGATAGTCGCCATATATCATATGGGGCTGTGTTCTACGTATAACATAGGATTTTGGGCTTCTTTAAAGTCTGCGATATTGTTGACCTTTAAAAGAATGTTTTACAATATCTTAATGGTAATTACCGCTATTTTGCCCATAGCCGTATGGTTTATGATACCTTTTACGACCACCTATTTTATAGGGCTTACGATATTGATATTCGGCGGACTGTCTTTTTCGGTTTTGACTTGTTTTCTATTCACGAATAAAGTTTTCGACGACTTTATCAATAAAAAAGAGTATCCCGAATACGTAAATAAAGGCATATACCTAGCTACGGACGAACCTATAAGGCATAGCGAAGAAGAAATAAACGCCCTTGCCGAACTTTTGGCTTCCGATTACGCTAGCGAAAGCGAGCAAGAA
>CAZRMT010000012.1:0-2537 GCA_964601265.1 uncultured Christensenella sp. | reverse complement strand
CGACAGACGAGCAAACGGAAGAAATTTCGGGCGAAGAACAAGCGAAAGAGCCTTTTGACGGCGAAACGTTAAGTAGTGCGAACGAAGAAAGCGCGGACGATATTGCCGAAAAGGGCGTTAACGAAGAAGAGACAGAGGGGAATGAAGAATAATGAATATTTCTTGTAAAAGCGTGACGAAAGTGTATTCTCATTCCGTGCAAGCGTTGAGAGAGTTTTCTTTGGAGATAAAAAGCGGAGAATTTATAGTCGTAATGGGCGAATCGGGTTGCGGAAAGAGTACCCTGTTAAGGCTCTTGTCGGGGGTAATTGCGCCGACTAGCGGAGAGCTGTATTTAAACGGCGTGCCGTCGGGAAGTATTCCGCCACAACAGAGGGATTGCGCTATGATTTTCCAAAATTATTCGTTGTACCCAAGCTATACCGTATACGAAAACGTTGCTTTTTATTTAAGAGATTTATCCGTTCCGCCCAAGGAAATAGAAAAAAGGGTTATGCCCGTGCTGAAATTTTTCGGGCTGGACGACTATAAAAACGTAAAACCGAAATTTTTAAGCGGTGGACAGCAACAAAAGGTGTGTTTAGCGAAAGCTTTGGTAAGAAGACCTAAACTTTTGCTTTTCGACGAGCCTTTATCTAATATCGACGAACAGTCGAGAGAGGATTATCTCGCGCTTATCAAGGCGACTAAAAAGCTTATGAAAGACACCACTTTCGTTTACGTTACCCACAACAGCCACGAGGCGAGATTTTTAGCCGACAGAATAGTCGTTATGATAGACGGTAAGGCGGAAGCGGTAGGTACGGTGGACGAACTATTGTCAAGTCCGCAAACTATCGACACGCTGTATATGGTGTGCGGAAGCGACTTAAAGGTTGAAAACGGGTTCGTCGAAAAGGGCGTTTTTTACGGCGAAGAGAGGCGTGAACTGAATAGACTTTACAAAAAAGCTTATACTAATCGCTACGAAAACGTAACGTGCGTTAAAAGTATGATTCAAGGCGAGGACGATTACTACTTCGACGAAAACGGAAAGGTGTTGTTCGGCGTAAAGGATAAAATTTTATTGCCCGTTTACAAAAGCGGAGACAGGCTTATTTACGGCGAGCAAAGCATATTATTAACCGACGAGCAGAAGGAAAGAATTATTTCGTCCGACGGGGAATTGCAAATGGGATTAAGTCACGAAAAGCTTCACGCCGAGAAGTGTTTCGACGATATTTTGCTCGAATTTCGACTTATAGACGAGGATAACGGTAAATATTTGTACTCTGACGGTAAGAATTATTTCTTTTTGCCGTATAAAATCGGCGAACGGCTTTATTACGGTGTGGACGATATTTCCTTGTTCGATAAAAAGGGAAGCAAGGTGCTCGTCAAGTTCCCGTTAAAGAGTAACGTAACGGACGGAAGGGTTCGCGGGGGAACGGCGTATATAGGAAAGAATAAGTTCGATACCGATTTGAGGTCGGGGTTCTACGATTTTAAGTTCGACTTGGATGCGTTTATTAAAACGACTAAACGGGCGGAGAGAAATACTTTAACCGTTTCCGAGTGCATTGCCGAGGACGATTTGGGAGATAAAAAACTAGCTTATTTTATAAGTCCTTATTTTAGCGATTACTGTGCGTTTTTCGTGCCGAAAGACGTAAACTTGCTGACGAGAAAGAAGTTTAATTTGCTTTTGGATACCAAAAAAATCAAGAGGACGGATGAATGAAAAAAGAAGACAAGATAATTAAGCGGTCTACTATTTCGTTTTTGATTTTGGCGTTGGTTTTGTTTGTTTTGGGGACTTTTTTCGACCTTGAAATAAGCAAAAAACTAGCTAGCGTTAAAACGGGCGAGTATTTTACGCATAACGGTTGCGTGAATTTTTTGGAGGCGTTTGCCGAACTGCCCGTATACGTTTTACTCGTGTTAGGCGTGGGCATTTGCGGATTTTGTTTGGCTGGCAACGAGAAAAAAGCGTTTAAAGCAACCTATCTCGTCGTTACGGGGTTAATAATTTTCATAGTGGCGTTGATAGGCGTATATCGTATGGTGAACACGCTCGGCGAAATATACGACTTTCAAGAAGAAGCCTTAAAACCGCTTGCCGTAATTTGCTACGTTTTGGTCGCTTTATGTTCCGTGCTTTTAACGTTTTGGTTTTTGTTTACCTTTTCAAAGGAAAAACTTAAAAAACTTTATTATTTTAGTTTGGCGTGCGTAATAGTCGTCGCATTGTCCGTTGTGATAACGCAAGCGTTAAAGTTGATATGGGCAAGACCGAGATTTCGTGCAATGAAATGCGTAGACGATTATTCGCTTTTTAAAAAATGGTTTAAGCCCTCTTTCGGGAAAAAGAATTACGGGGAACTCGATAAGGACGCGTTCAAGTCCTTTCCGTCGGGGCATTGTTCGTTTGTGGCAACGCTTTTATGTCTTTCGTATTTGCCGAAGTTTATAGAAACGAGTAAAACGGTAAAGTATATAATGTTTTTCGTTCCGCTTGCGTATTTGTTTATAGTGGCGTTGTCGAGAATAGTTGCGGG